>JAIXRB010000005.1 GCA_027485405.1 Leptospiraceae bacterium
CTCGGTATGCCTCTCTTCCAGGGTAAGCCACTTGAGCAACCTTGGAAGCTACAGCGGCTTCTGCAACGGCTGGGGCAACATGGAGAAGAACTCGAGAGTCAAGGGGCTTTGGAATCAAATAATCCACTCCAAACTCTAGGCTAGGCAGTTTGTAAGCTTTAGCCACAGATTCTGGGACAGGCTCTTTTGTTAGTTGGGCTAGGGCGTGTGCCGCCGCAAGTTTCATTTCCATTGTTACTTGCTGAGCTCGAACGTCCAAGGCACCTCGAAAGATAAATGGAAAACCGAGTACGTTGTTCACTTGGTTCGGAAAATCACTTCGACCTGTGGCCATAATCAAATCGTTTCGCACCGCTTTGGCGATGGGATAGGGGATCTCTGGATCTGGGTTGGCTAAAGCGAAAACAACTGGCTTTGGTGCCATGCTCTTTACCATATTCTCAGTAACAACATTGGCAATAGAAACACCTATAAAGAGATCTGTGTCAGGGAAAATGTCCTCTAAAGATTTAGCGCTTGTTTTTCTAGCGAATCTAACTTTTGATTCGTGAAGGTCTTTTCTGGAAGTGCTGAGAACTCCTTTAGAATCGAGCATGAAAATGTTTTCGAGGCTAACTCCCACTTTTACGAGCATGTCCGCAATCGAGATTGCCGCGGCTCCCGCACCGTTGATCACTACTTTGATGTTCTCGATTTTTTTGTTCGTAAGTTCCAGGGAATTCAATAAGCCAGCAGTACAGATGATAGCTGTTCCATGCTGGTCATCATGGAATACTGGAATCGCCATTTCTCGGTCGAGTGTCTGTTCGATGTGGAAACACTCGGGTGCTTTGATATCTTCCAAGTTGATGCCACCAAAAGTTGGCTCTAGTGATTTAACAATTTGAATGAATTTTTCAGGGTCTGTTTCGTTGATTTCAATATCAAAAACATCGATGCCAGCAAATTTTTTGAAGAGAACAGCCTTGCCTTCCATTACAGGCTTTCCAGCAAGTGCCCCAATGTTCCCTAATCCCAGAACCGCTGTTCCGTTAGAAATAATGCCGATTAGGTTTCCTCTATTGGTGTATTCGTAAACGAGTTCGGGGTTTTTTTCAATTTCGAGACAAGGAAATGCCACTCCAGGAGAATACGCTAAAGCGAGATCGTGGCTGGTCTCTGTTGGCTTCGTAGGGACAACTTTGGTTTTTCCTTTGGGGAAACGGGAATGGTATTCGAGAGCTTCGTCTTTCATCGAGTATTGCCAAACTAGAGCAATGGAAACAAAATCCTAGAAAAAAAAGAAGGGAATTAGAGCCAATCCTTGAGTTCAGATTGGCTGAGAAGGAGAAAATCACGTAAAAATTCCCGATGAGTAACGATAGTTTCAAATTTGTTTTCCTTAGCCGGATTAAAAATCCCCCTCTTCCGAAAGATCTTTGAAGGGTTGTCTTTTAAGTCTGACCAAGTTCCCACTTCCAGAGTGAGAGGTAAAAAGCGTGCTTTGTGTTTTGGATTAGGGCCAATAACTCTTTCTACATAATGGTCATAAAACCGATCCCAAAGATCTCCATGAGTGGTATAGGTCTCACTTTGCGGGCCAAATTTGTAACGGGTGTGTTTTCTACCTTCTGTTAAATACTGAGCCATCTTTTCGTAAATAGGTGTATCCAAACAGGGAGTCTTGGTTCTGGCATAAGGCCACCAAACGTGATCCACTGTGCCAAATCCAGAATGCAGATCTAGCACCGGCATGATTGCGTTTTCATTGGAAAAAAAATAATGGTGAACAAATCTATAGAGTGCTTTTGATTCTGGCTCTAGTGAGGTTCCCCTGTAGTAAGGAAGTTGGTTTGTCCATTTTTGCCCTCCAAAGAGGGGAGGAGCCATTTCGGCATCGACTCCTGAGTTTCGCATAAGATCTACGCCGGCTGGGTTTGACCTGGTCTTTCGAGCTACTCCGCCTGGGTTTAAAATTGGGATGACCACCAAACCGAGCTTTCCTTTTTCGATTTCGGGTAGAAAGCCCTCGCTCTTTTTGTGTAAAATGGATTCTAAAAAATCGAGTAAAATGCGAATTCCAACTGTTTCTAAACCGTGAACGCCAGCAACTAAGCCAACAGGTCTTTTTTGTATGGCTTTTTCGGTTCCAATTTCAATGGCATGGATCGGGAATCTAAATCCTTCTTCTGTTTTCCGCGAGAAACCAAATTGATGGAGTCTGACTAATTTTCCACCCAATTTGACTATGTCTAAAATTCTTTTGTCGTAACGATTTAACCTTCTCAGTCCGCGTAGCATACTTAAGGGTTTCCTGATTGAAGACTATTTACCAGCAAACAATCTTTAGACTCAATAGTGGATTTGCTTTTTAGCTGTTCGCAAGTCAAAGCAAGTGTGAATTGCGTACATTTTGTATAAGCTTCTTTTGCGATAGTGACATCTGGGACTTTTAAAAAAAAGATAGGCGACTTTCTAAATTCGTTCTGACAGTTTCCTTCTTGCATTCTGTTTTGTGCCAAACCACGCCATTTTTCAGGGATTGCCTCCCAATCTTTTTGTTCTAAACAAGAATTCAAATGCTGGCAGATTGAGATCGCCATTTTTTGAGACTCTTCTTTCCAAATTGGATCATCAATTCCTTTATTTGGTTTGCAGGAGACAAAGAAGTAAGTAGTAGCAAGGAAAATCAGGAGAAACAGTCTGAAAGGGAATTTCATGGGTTGGAGTTTTCTCTTTTCCTGACTAAGATTTCAATTCTTTCTTCCTTGGCACGCTTTTCTGGAGTATCCGAGCCTGCAGATTTTTGGAAAGTTGCATAGCCTTGCACTGCGATTTTACTTTCTGCGATTCCATATTTTTTAGAAAGAGATTCAGCTATGATGGAGGCTTTGTGAGCATGGAAGTCCCAAGCGTTTTGAAACTTACTCTGGTCCAGTTGTGAGCCGTAGGGAATCTGAACTCGGATCACAAATTCTAAATCCAAGTCTTTAGAGAGTTCAGAGAGTTGTGTAAATGCAAAGCTAAGGTCCGGATCTTTTTCAAAGGCTTTTTCTTGGTCGAGCCCAGATAAAAAAAAGGTCAGTTTTAGTTCTTCTGTTTCGGCTAATCCAAGTTTTAGCTTAGTTTGGTTTTTTAAAGATTTGAGAGCATAACCAACTCTTTCCCAAAGTCGAAAAAGTACTGACTTAGGCTCCATTGTGTCTGATTCTAAAATCCCAGCGCCTCCCTCAATCACCAAAACCTGGGAAGAAGAACGAACGCCGAAGCCTTTTCTAATGTCGGAAGCCACTTCATTTAGTTTTTTCTGGTCCACCTTGCTGATAGCATACAATACAATGAAAAGTCCTAATAATAATGTGATCATATCGGCATAGGTCAGAAGCCATCGTTCATGGTTGTCTTTGTCTTGGTCTGCTTGGAAGGAAAGAGATTTTAATAATTTGGTTCTTTTCATATTGGGTCTTTGCTTTCAGCAAACATTGAGTTTAAAAATTCCCATTCTCTTTTTTCGATCTCTGCATAAAATGCAGAAAAGGTCTCAGATTTTACATTCAAAGTTGCATTGTAGCCGAGTTCTACTCTTTTAAAAAGAGGATAGACACCTAACATTTTTTTTTTTTTTTTTTCTGGTTTGATGACTATTGCGGCGATTGGCTTGTGTGCCAGTTCGTAGAACTTTTTTAAGTTAAACAGAACTATCTCCAATTGTTTTTTACGGTCTTCTTTTCTTCCCAATTTTTTGTAGTACTCGCAGTAATCTTGTTGCGTTAGCTTAGTACCAACTTGCCAGTGATCTGCGATCAAGAGCTCGGCAAGGGAAATGTCTAGTTGATCTGTGATCGAATTTAACTCGATCAGTCTTTCAATGTTTTCTCTTGAAGTCTCTTTGATCATGTTTTTGACTTTGTCATACGTTTTGTACGCTAGTTCTTCCCATTCTGCTCTGTCTTCCAGGTTGTAAACTGACTCAAAAAAGAACCTAGCCATGAGAATGGTTTCTTCTCTAGAAAAATAGGATTCGTAAAAATTATGAAACCGTTCTACCTGAACTCGAACGACTTCTACCCTTGCCTTGTAAAGTAAGGAATCCACATTTTTCATAGAATAGAATTAGAGGGAAATCGGATAGGCATAAAATCCTTGTTGATCGATCTCTGGATTGGCTACAGAGAATTGGTCCGGTAGATGGAAGTCCTCTCGATAGGCTCTGTAGGACACTCGAAAGAGAACTTTTGTGGTTTTGGAAACAGGAGTTAAATAAAAAGAAATACTAGATTTGAAATTGGTCCCCCAACCCTCTTTGGTTTGTTCGATGAGGGGCACTTCCGAAGAAACTTTTTTCTTTTGGATGTTGTGATAAACGGGAGATGCAATCGAGTATAGCTTAAAGTATGGATTGTTTCCTTCTAAATGGACGTCAGGTGAATTGGGAAAAGAGAACGATAAATAGGTAAGCCCAGATGACCCCCCTCGGTTTTTAAATGTCAATGTAACCTTGGACTCTTTTCCAATTTCCAAAGGAGGTTCAATTTTTGTTTCTAAAAGAGAGGGGATAGGCTGGCCATTGATTTGAGGAATCATTTCCCAGCCATTGTAAACAAATTCTATCGAATAACTGACTTCATTCGGAAATACTCGAATTGATTTTTCTTTTGGAACATATTCGAAAGGAACTTTTTTCTTTTTTATGGTGTTTTCATGATCTTTCAGTAAGGCAAGTCCATCTAGGATTTTTTTACCTTTTCGGTATCCCATTGGAATAGAAAACAATCCAAGGGGAGGCTCTTCAGATAGAATTTCCACGAAAACACTGTTAAACTGATCTCCCGGCAATTCAGCTAACACAATTCGTTTTATACAATCACCTTCCATTGCCGATTTTTCACTGCCCGGGGCAGTTCCAGCCACCCAGTTCAAAGACTTACCATCGTAATAGTAGTCTCCCAAGGTTTGCATGTTGAAGGTGATTTTCCACAAAAATGTCCATTCTCCCTTTCGTTTGGAGAATGCCGCCAAGGTTTCCGACTGTTTGGACTGGGAGAGAACCAGGGTTTCAAGGTCTGGATCCTCATCTAGATTGATTTGTTTGTTTCCGAGGATGCGAAGCTTCGCTTCTGAGTCGTTTCCTAAGATCGAGGATTTCAAGAGCGTATCTGGAGGGAGATGGCTATCTCCGCAACCCATTGTGATTAAAAGTGAGAATAGCCCAAAAAGCAAAAATGAGCGAACGGGAAGAGACATAATTTCTTAATTTCTGTGATTTTTACTCCCTGTCGAACTTTTTTTATCGTCTCTACTGCAACCTTTCCCAGATATACAAAAAGGTAACACCTACTCCGCTGAGGGTAGCTCCCACGATGGGGACAGCGATTAACTGAAGATAAAAGTTAGTAGAGTCCAACCGCTTTTCAAGAGAAACAAATTTGGAGTCAACTGCATCAAATTTAGAATTGATGGCGTCAAATTTTAAGTCGATGGATTCAAACTTGGAATCGATTGCTTCGAATTTGACGTCGATAGCCTCAAATTTGGCATTAAGACCTTCAAACTTTGAATCGACACCTCGAAACTTAGCCTCCATAACTTCGCGATCTGCCTGCATCTGTCTTTGAATGTTCTCAAAACCGGTTCGCATTTCAAAGATCAGTTTTTCGAATTTGTAATCCGATTCGGACCTGAGAGAATTCATTTCTCCTTTCTAATCCTTTTGCATGGGCAGATGTTTTGTTTCTTGGAATTGGAACATGGAAATCACCTGTTTCTTTTCAAAGGTATCTTCTATCCAGTCTTGGATTTCCACCGCAATTTTAGTCTCAACATTCAATTTTTCTAGAATTTGGTGTAGTTTTAAGTCAGATGCCATAGTTTTCCCTCGTAAATACTATTAGGCAAAGAAGTGCGGGAAGTGGCTCGGGATAGTGAATGACCCGAATTATTGATTCTCTAGAAAAAAAATTCGATCGCGAACTTTTTTTAGTCTAATGAGTGCATCACTGGGGACGACATTGGTTTCGACTGTTGTTGGCTTGGTTATAGTGGCACGTAGGGGTGAAGGTCTCCTGAAAAATCTTCAAAAAACAAACGCAAACAACGAATTTGCACTAGCAGCTTAGTTTTAAGCTCTACGGTTTCAAGGGCTGTTTCCTTTGGTGGCTCTGAAATCGACTCTTCTCAAAGGACTTTGCCCAAGCGTTTTCTGTTTCGCTGGGTTTAGAAATCAAAACGGGATAGAGAAGATTCCCCTGATTGTTGGGTAAGGCTTTTCGAACTTCATAAATAATCTAAACGTGTAGAAGTTATCGCTGAGGATAATAGGACCTGGGTTCGAATCCCAGCGTCTCCAAGTGTTTTTGGCAATGTCGCCATCGCGCGCTGGACGTCCTTGTCCAGACGCTCGAGTTCGGCCATCCGTGGCCTCACTTTGGCTACATAGCCAAAAACACGAGTTACCTAAGAAAGTAAAGATATACATCCTAACAAATATTTCGCTGGGATTCGAACGACCGTGAAGCGTAGCAGACTGTAGCGACCCATAGAGAGCGTAAACAGTCTGCCCGAGGACAGGAAGTCCGAGGAGCTGAACGGGACGGGCGGAGACCCACAAACAGGAAGTTTGTGGGTTGAACGCGAATCCCAGCGTCTCCAAGTGTTTTTGGCTGTGTCGCCATCGCGCGCTGGACGTCCTTGTCCAGACGCTCGAGTTCGGCCTTCCGTGGCCTCACTTTGGCTACACAGCCAAAAACACGAGTTACCTAAGAATCGTAAGAATCGTAAAGATATACATCCTAATAAAAATTTCGCTGGGAAACGAACGAACTTGAAGCACAGCAGACTATAGCAATCGCTAGCCTCACGAATCCCAAAAAGAATTCCAAATCCAGTGGTTACTTACCTTTATGACTCAAAAAAATTGTGGTCGCAGTTTTTGCTATTAATCGCGAAAATATAGTCGCATTTAAGCCATGTGGCTTCGTATTATGGGAATTGTGTCCCGAAGATCGGGATTTTTGACCGGCATTTGGGACTCGGTCTTAATGACAATTTTCTCCATCACATTACTAATCCATGTTTATTAAACCTAAATTTCAAAAGGATATGACTTGAAGCGATTTTGGCACTGGTTGATTCAGGGAGACCAAAAAGATATTTTAGCAAGGGATGAACTTCGGGCAATCGCAGTGCTCAACATCGGATGCCTGCTAGCGATCTCAGCTATAACGATGGTTCTTCTCATGCTGCCGTTTTCGGGTTCCTCGCTTTACGAAATGAGGTACGATATTTTTCACAACGTAGTATCCATTTTGTTGTATCTTGCTTGCTGGGCATTTACAAGAAGAGGAAATGTAGTTATCGCCACCATCCTCCTTTCACTTTTCGCAAATTTGGAAATTACTTGGATAGTATATTATTACGGATTGAACGGAGGTATCCAGGGTTTTTATGCAGTCCTCATGGTGACCCCACTCGTCACTTTACCGGGACCGCGCAATGGTCTTCGTTTCACATTGTCTTCCCTCCCTGTTCTGCTTTTTTTTCTGACTCAATACTTTATCAAAGTCGAAGGCATGCTTCCAATCGGTAGGCCAGATACCGTCTCTGTTATGTTCTTTTTTTCCAACTCATTGTTTGGCCTCATAACATTAGCGGCAATTGTTGCTTACTTTCGAGCCGCCGTCACCAAAGCGGAAACCGATCTAGAGATAGAGAGAAAAAAATCAGATGAACTGCTTCTTAACACTTTACCGGGAGCAATTGTTACTCGATTGAAACAAGGCGAGGTCTCGATTGCTGATCGCTTTGAAAGTGTAACAGTTCTTTTTGCGGATTTGGTACATTTTACTCGGCTTGCGGCGCTATTAACTCCCGAGGCTCTTGTTCGACTACTAGACGAAATTTTTACACAGTTTGATGAAGCAGTCGTAAGACACAATCTAGAAAAGATAAAAACGATTGGTGATGCATATATGGCAATTGGTGGAGCCCCAGTGATCTCCGATGATCATGCCACGCGCGTTGTACAGCTAGCCATCGAAATGATGAAAATCTTGGAAAGGACCAATAAGCGATTGGGCCACAATATCGAGCTTCGTATCGGTATACACACTGGATCGGTAGTTGGTGGTGTGATTGGTAAGAGCAAATTTGCATACGATTTTTGGGGAGATACTGTGAACACGGCAAGTCGAATGGAATCACATGGCTTAGCGGGTCGAATTCATATCAGCGAAGAAACAAAGCAGGCATTAGGCTCAGAATTTACAACGGAAGAAAGAGGTATGATTGAAATAAAGGGCAAAGGTCTGATGAATACCCACTTTATTAGGCAGATTGAAGCATAATCGTCTTTAAGCTCTGTGGCTTTCTATAATGAGCATTGTTTCACAAAGATTGCCATTCCTTTTCATCTGCTAGTCTATATTACATGCGGATAGACCGTAAAAACAAGTTAAAGTCAAAAGAAAAGGAGCTGATTCGGTTACATAAGGAGCTAAATGAAATCAGGGCGACAATTGTCTCACAACCATTAATTGAATTGAAGAAACCTATTTTCCATTCTTACGGTTTGGTTTGGTCCTTGAAATTGCAGTCTTCCAAATACAAGGACGCATACATTTATATCATTGATAGATATTCTAAAGTCAAAATGTTGAAAAACTTAAAAAAATTGAATAAAATTGAGCCTGAGCCGATTGCCTTAGACAAACGTCAATATAAGCAACTTCTCGAAAAATATTCAGATGGGATTCGATGGTTTCTCAGGCGAAAAAATAAAATCAATGTTACCGAATATGTTTTTAACAAAGTTGAAATTCTTGAAAAGAAAATTGTAAAAGTATTGATCACTCATAGAAAAGATATCAATCCCGATTTGGAAAGCCGCAAACGTGAAATCGAAGAAATCATTTTTACAAACAGAGAAAATTTAGGTAAACTTGACAATCTTTTCGGCATTAGTCATCATTTCGATTCAGACTGGCATGGACTAAGAACCAAAATAATAGAAATTAAACATCCAATAGAGCCATTGGAGTATTAAAATTAAATTCAATGACTGCGATTCAGTAACTTGTGAATGTTTGTTTCATATATCCATTCGGAATAATCCAAATTGATTCCTTTCGTTTTTCTGTTGTTTTACGGAACTGCTTTCATCATGGTAATTGTTTTTCCAAATTCCCATTTATAAACGAGAATTTGAGATTGCATCCATAAAGTAAAAGATAGGTGATGCCGTTTATTTAATACTAGAATTGAATTTTTTTGTTTAGCCAAAAAGCTCTTTAACTTTTATCAAGAATAGTAATGTATTATGTTGTCTTCTGCCTCTCTTGGTGAATGAAATCGATTCAGCTTTGAATCTGTTTTAGGATAACCAATACTTATGCCCATTATAACTTTTTCATCCGCCGATAGCTCTAGTGTTTCTTTTACAGCATTAGGAAATGCACCTAAAGAAGCTTGAGCGCAAGTTCCTAGACCGTATTCCCTTGCCAAAAGCAATATGCTTTCTACATAACATCCCAAATCAATGCCTACAAAGAAATTCAATTCAAAGTTTGTTGTGATTATCAAGACAGTTGGTGCATGGAAGAATCGAAAATTATTTAACATAAACTCATCTCGCGCAGTTTTATCTTTTCTATCAATTCCTGCCACCCCATACACTTTCATACCGATATCAAACATACGCTTTTTGGCATTGGATGGGTAACTCTCGAGCCAATTCGTTTCTGGATTTGGCGATGAAGTGGTCGCCGCTTCAACCAATTTTGAGGATAGTGCTTTTCGCATATTACCTGAAACAACCTTGATTTTCCATGGTTGTATATTTTTCCAACTTGGAGCGCGAAGGGATTTTGACATGATTTCTTTTATTATATGATCGGGAATGGGTGTATTTGTGAATTCTCGGACACTATGCCTAGAATTGATTGCTTCCGTTACTGATTTACTTGGGTTGTGAACGTCTATAAACTCTTCCATTGAAAATTATCCTTTACGGATTACAATGTAAAGACTGACTGGTATGTATGTAAATAAAAAATACAGACCGGTTGGTTTTTTTTATTGTGTATTCGTATTTTTTTATCATCATAAACCAAGAGAAATAACTCTAAAATGGGACGTAAGAACTTGGCAGAAAAAAGCACTAAAGAAAAAATTCATACAATGTCCAGTCAAAAAATAAAGCATTCTATTCCAACGAAAGATCGCATCATAAACGTAAGCCGTAATCTCTTTCTCAAGCAAGGATATGGTGATACGGGATTAAACCAAATTGTTACGGAAGCACAAACAGTAAAGGCAAGTTTATATCAGCATTTTAAGTCAAAAGAAGAATTGGGAATCTCTGTTTTACAAGCATACTCTAGTGAAAATTTTAAGCTTCTAGATGAATTAATGGGAAAATATCCGAAACCTATAGACTTTGTAGATGCTTGGGTTCGTATTTTAAAACGCGAAGCAAAAAGGGACAAGCTTTTCGGCTGCCCTATGGCAAATTTTCGATCTCAAATTTCAAATGATGCGCCTAGTTTACGTGGATCAATACAGGAAACAACAGAAAGAACAATCAACAAAATGGAAAAATATTTTGTCACATCACAAAGATTGGGATACATAAAAAAAAATAGCAGTCCAACCAAATTGGCAAAACAATTATTTATCATATACGAGGGTGTATTGCAACTTTGGAGATTGTCTGGTGATTTGAAAAATTTAGATGATCTGCGCGAGATCGTTCAGGCAGTAATAGAATAATTTAGTAAAAAAACTCTGCAAATAGTCATGCTTCATTAAATAGAAATCTTGTTTCGAATTTGAAGATTCCCATCAGGTTACGGGCCTTTGTCTTGGAAAAACTCTTACCAGTTTTTTTTTTGGCTATAGTAATTAGAATATTATTTAATAAATATTGACAAACATTTCGAATACCTTATCGTTTTTAATCATGACTTCCCATCCAAAATCCTGTCTCATTTCATTGTGAATTTGTAAATTGGGATCTCTTTGCTCAAACCTTTTAACAAATGTTCTTCCGTTTTTAATTTTCCATTCTGAACAAGCTCGGCGACATTCGGATAATTAAATATTTCGCGAGTAAAGCAAATCTCTTCTCCTTCTGCAACTCCTTGGACTCGTGCCGCAATATTGACAATTTGTCCAAAATAATCGATTCGCTCATTCAATGTAACTGCAATGGATGAACCTGAATGTATTCCGATTTTCAATATAATTTCTATATTGTGTTGCCTTTCATTGAAATCTTCTATTGCTTCTAACATTTCAATGGCTGCTTTCATGGCATCATATGGATTTAGAAAAGTAGCCATGATCGCATCCCCAATAGTTTTGATCAAAACTCCAGAGTTTCGAACGATCACTTGGCCCACTTCATCGAAATGTTGTTGAACTAAGGAAAATGCTTTCAAATCACCAATTCTTTCATATAAACTAGTAGATCCTTTCAAATCAGTAAATAATAAAGTTACATCTTTTATAGATAATCCAGAAGATCCTATTATATCTTCCCCTTTAAAAATATCCCTAAATGTTTTATTATTTAATAGAGTTTTTGCAGTTAAGTATTGATCAAATTCAACATTAAATTTTGAGGTCATGAAATCATCATCGAGTTGGTAAAGAGAGAAGGGAATTTTTAATTTCGAATTGTTGGTAATTTCAAATGTATAGTTTCCTGGCTTGATTTCAGAATAATTGACATTAAGCCGTTCATTTTCAAAATTCGCTTTAATTTCATAAGTATCATTTTTTGAATCTTCTTTTACTTGAATTAGAAAATCTAAATGGTGAAAGAGATCATTTCCCTCCAAAAACCCTTTTTCTGCCACAAGATTAGCTTGGACGGTCTCCCCAGGTTCTAAAAATTTTAAGAATCGTTCCCGATTTCTAAAGAATGTTGTAAATTTATTGCCTAATCCAGGAATTTTTCCTTCGCGAGAAAAAAGATATTTATACTGATAGTCTTCAATTGTTAAATTAAGCGGATCAAGAAATGAAATCTCTCGGATATCTGGATGAATCGTAAAAGATATCTTTATCGAATCATCAATATATGTTTGATAATCTCTTCTGCAAAATTCGCAATGATATTGATTTTGAACATGCAATAATTTATTGAAATTCTTAACTGGATCTCCACAACGTGGACATAACAGAAGCCATTCCATGAAAAATATCCCAGCTTTCGCGGAGTATAAAAGTAAATCTATGGATTGATTTTCACTTAATGAATGGTCTTTTGCAAAATAATATGGATTAATCCTGAATAAGCTATAATCATCACTTTCTTTTATAAATTTCTCTAATAGATTGACTAAATTTTGATCTATTTTTTTTTCCGAAAGAAAGGTTTCTGCTTTTTTTAAAAAATTTATTTGATTCATGAATTGATTTTGTTATCCAAACCCTCGGAACTGTCGTCGACCATCCAATCTTTGAACTTGGTAAAATTCCACTTTTCCTTTCTCTTCAAGAATTGGACATCCATGGGCAATTTTTCCAGCCCCTTTAAATTCTTATTTGCACTTGCTAAATACAAGTATAAATACCAAATTATTTGCTTGTAATTTTAAAGTAAATAAAAAAATATTCTTTATGGATAATCAAAGAAATGACTAGATCTAGCTGTGCAATATCCCAATCTCTGGAAATTTTTGGGGATAAATGGTCTCTTTTAATTATTAGAGATTTAGTTTATTTGGGCAAAGAAACTTACGGTGATTTATTGAAAATGGAGGAAAGGATTGCTACAAATGTGTTAGCAGACCGCTTGATGCTTTTGGAAAAAGAAGGGATAGTTACGAAAGAAATATTTGTTGGAAGTAAATCAAAATTCAAGTATAAGCTAACTCAAAAGGGTATTGATGTTTATCCGATTATAATGGAGATGCTGTTCTGGGGAGTTAAATACCTAGATGTAAAGCCTGAGCAAAGAGTGGTTGCTAAATTAAGTAAAAAAAGGAGAGTCGAATTTGTAAAAGAGGTGATGACTAAACGCCGTAAAGAATTGGCTGTTAGGAATTAGCATTTTGCCTTTTACTATCGCTGAGTTCGGCACTTTTTTACTAAAAAAGTGAAACAATAGCATATTTATACAATTTTTTTGAAAATTCTATAGTATAATGGATCCAAATGAAAAAACAGAACAGGAGTTTAGAAAATGAACGTGGTACCTGATACTAAGCTAGCCAAGAAAGACAAATGAGGATAGTATTGCAGGTCTTTTTTTTCCTGAAAGATGTTGTGATGGGTCATATTATCTAAAGGAGACTTGAATATTATGGAATCCTTTTTTCGAATTACGCTTGTCATTTCTGCAATCATCAATTTGCTACCATTCGTCCTTGCTTTTTTCCCAAAAAAAATTGGAAAATCTTATGGAATCGAATTGCCGAACATCAACTACGAATTGCTTATGAGGCATAGGGCAGTCTTGTTTGGAATTGTAGGCGGATTTTTACTTTTTTCAGGAATAACAGGAAAATACTATCATACTTCGACTACATTCGGTCTTATCAGTATGCTTTCATTTATGATCCTTTACTTGAGCATCAAAGGGGAATTTTCACTTGAACTGAAGAAAGTATTCTTAATTGACTGTTTTGCATCCATTCTTCTGATTAGTGGGTTTGCGGCCTATTCTTTTCAATGAAAAAAGGCAGTTGCAATTAGATCAGGAGGCAACCTAACGGAAGCATCACATCATGCAGGTTTTTACGATGCCTCTCATTTTAATCAAGTTTTTACTCAATTTTTAGGGAGAAACATCATATGAAAGATTTTTCAAATTTTGACGTAATTGTCATCGGTGGGAGCTATTCTGGTTTAGCCGCCGCAATGGCTTTAGGAAGAGCCCTGAAAAAGGTTTTGATTATAGACAATGGAAAACCATGTAATGCTCAAACACCATATTCTCACAATTTTATTACCCAAGACGGAAATACTCCAAAAGAAATATCAATTCAAGCTAAGAATCAAGTTGAAAAATATAATACTGTTAGTTTTTTCAGTGGCTTAGCAACAGCAGGCATTAAAACAATTAATGGTTTTGAAATCCATTTGCAAACGGGTGAAGTTTTCTCTTCGAGAAAATTAATTTTTTCAACTGGAATAAAAGATTTATTACCAAACATTAATGGTGTATCCGAATGTTGGGGAATCTCAGTTCTTCATTGTCCTTATTGTCATGGATACGAAGTGCGAACTGAAAAAACGGGAATCATAGGAAATGGTGAGACTGGCTATGAATTCGCCAAATTAATTTCCAATTGGACAAACGATCTAACTCTTTATACAAACGGACAATCAACGTTAACCGACGAACAATTGAGCAAGCTCAAAAAACATAACATACAAATTGAAATAAAAAAAATTGATAGTTTAGAACACAAAAATGGTAATTTGACGAATATTGTTTTCAGTGATAATACTAAATCTATGATCAAAGTTATTTATTTGACAAATCCATTTGAGCAAAATTGTAAGATTCCTGAAACGCTAGGTTGTGAATTAACTGAAGACGGATATATAAAGGTTGATTCATTTCAAGAAACCACAGTGCAAGGAATCTTTGCTTGCGGCGACAATGTTACTACGTTGAGAACCGTTGCGAATGCAGTGGCAATGGGAACTACTGCTGGTATAATGCTGAGTAAGAAAATGATTATGGAAGACTTTTAAGAATTCGTAATAAAGCAAAATATAATCGCCCTTAAGCCAATTGGCTTCCTATATTGGGAATTGTGTCATAAAGATCGGAATCCATAGCAGGGATTCCGATCTCTGTATAAGAAAAGAGGAAAGGGAATTTCCTAAGTGGTCGAGCCAACTTACGCTAGCTTAGCGCTTGTTTTAAACCTTAAAATCAATCGGGAAAACTCAACCCTATCACAGCTTTCTTTGGGTGATTTGAAAACTGGTTCAAGAGATGAGTCAATACCTCGGTTGCCCTTAGGTGTTTGCCTCCAAGCTCCGTTACAAGCTTTTCTGGAATCAGGAAACGCAAACTTTTTTTGCCCTTTTTGTAAACCAAAGAAGGTTCTTTTTCCTCCGTTACAGCAAATTTAATTGAAAATTGCTCTTTCGGCATTCGAACTTTCTTTTGTTTTTTGTTTGTTGGGAAAGTCCACTGAACTGTTGGACTATCTTTCTCCATTGGAATTTTCATGACTGACCTCCGACCTCGGTTTTATGTTCTCAAAATAGACCCGGATCGCATCATTCACAATATCAGTGAATTTTAACTTTGGAGAGGTGCGCGAAGGATCTCCATTGTATGCGACCACTTTTTCTTGGATTTTGTTCCAGTTTCCTGGGGCTATGTGTAAATTGATTTTTTTACTTTTTAATTTCATGATTATGCTCCAGTGATGCGGTTTGGCATTTCAAGATACATGCGTAAGGCATCGTTTATGACATGATCTGGTTTTATAGAAAGAGTGTTTCTTTCTGGGTTATGATTGAACGAATCAACTTCCCTTTTTATATTGTCCCAGTTTACGGGAGCTATCTCCACATGGAGTTTTTTAGATTTTACTTTAAATTGCTTTTTTGGCATTGCATTCTCCTTTATGTACAGAATCGCACATAAAGAAATAAAAGTCAAGCATAAAATGTACAAAATGATGCAAAAATATTTTTTAGAGTCTCGAGAATGTCAATTTTGAATCTTTGATTTGCGGATTGGGCTTCATTGTCACGTGAACTTATAGATATCTTAACAAAACGGAAACTATTTTGTAACAAATCTCGGTTAATATCTTACATCACTATGAGAAGATTTTACTCGGTATGCTTGGCTCTTTCCCTATCGCTCTCTTTTCCCATTTTTTCCCAGGCCCTAAAGGTTAAAGGAAGCGATACGATGCTTCCTATGATGCAGTTGCAAGTGGAAACATATATTAAAAAACAACCCGCTTCCGATATAAACCTAAGTGGTGGAGGCAGTGGAACTGGTATTACATCCCTTCTGGATGGAACCATCGACTTGGCTATGTCTTCCCGGGATTTGAAGCTAGCTGAAAAGATAAAATTCAAAGAGAAAAATCAAGAAATCAAAACTGTTCAAGTTGCAATTGACGCACTATCGATCATAGTTCATCCGCAAAACTCTGTGTCTAAATTGACCCAAGATCAGCTTATGGGCATATTCACTGGACAAATCACCAATTGGAAAGATGTAGGAGGAGCAGATCAAAAAATCGTTCTGTATTCCAGGGAATCAAGTTCGGGTACCTACGAGTTTATGAAAGACAATGTTTTGGATAAAAAGGAATTTGCCAAAGAAGCTATTTCCACGTCTGCAACAGCACAAATCGTATATGCTGTGAGTCAGAATAAGAGTGCAATTGGTTATGTGGGCCTCGCTTACGTGGAAAATATCGTGAAACCTCTACCCATTGCCTTCGACGGCAAAGACTTTGTGGCACCTAGTTTCAATAATGCTGCGAAGGGAATTTATCCTATCACAAGACCACTATTTTTAATTTACAACGTAAGCAATGAGGCAAAGGTTAAGCCCTTTTTGGACTATATTCTTTCAGTCCAAGGTCAAAAGTTAGTCACACATAAAGGCTTCATACCTGTCAGCTGGAACTGATGAAAAATAAAATCTCGCTACTCTGGGAGGGGTTGATTACTACCACTGGTTTTTTTTTTTCTTTGCTTGTTCTCTCAATTTCTTTTTTTCTTTTTAGGGAAGCCTATGGGTTCTTTGGAAAACCACCAGTCGAAGAAGGGTATGGGATTTTTTTACACGAATCAAATTCAGTGCAGGTAATATCTGCGGCAGATTTAAAAAGAATCTTCGGAAGAGAAATTACCAATTGGTCAGAATTAGGGGGTGCTGATTTACTTATTGAAATTCTATCCTTATCTGAGATAGAGTCCAATTTCAAAGAAGAAGAGATTGGATCTGAATTGGAACATCTACCTGAAATCGTTTACCAATTTTCAGAAAAGAGACCTGGTATACTTGGCTTTTTTCCGAGAAAGCTTTTAGATTCTCGCCACAGGTTCATTCCCATTCCTGACAACCATCTACTGGACATACTTTCCGGAAAGGACTGGTATCCTTCCTCTTCTCCGATACCTAGCTTTGGAGCTTTGCCAATTCTTATGGGAAGTCTTTTGGTTAGCTTTGGGGCGGCCTTGATAGCCTTGCCTTTTGGACTGATTGCAGCCATTTTCTTATCAGAAATAGCAACCAAACAAATCAAAGAAGTTTCACTTTATTTGGTAGAACTTTTGGCAGGCATTCCATCCGTCGTATTCGGTTTCTTTGGACTTGTCTTACTCGTTCCTTTATTGCAAAGCTGGTTTTCGTTAGACCAAGGCGAGTCTGCTCTTGCGGGGAGTATCATTTTGGCTATCATTTGTCTGCCTACTGTAATCACTCTCAGTTTAGACGCTCTCCAAACCGTTCCTAAAGAACTGAAAGAGTCAAGCCTAGCTCTTGGAGCCACTGAACTGCAAACAATTTTTCGAATAATGATTCCCTATGCCAAATCTGGGATCAGCGCAGCCTTTATTTTAGGATTAGGGAGAGCGTTTGGCGAAACCATGGCTGTTCTAATGGTAACTGGAAATGCCGCTATTATGCCAACAGGTTTTCTTGCTCCTGTTCGAACCATTACCGCTACAATCGCCGCAGAACTTGGTGAAGCTCCTTCCGGTGGTATGCATTTTGAATCTCTATTTGTTTTGGGTTCCATTTTATTTATCGTTACCTTCTGTTTAAACCTAGTGGCAGGAATTTTTACAGTGAGAAAAACATGAAGACTAAAAATGTCCAAAAATCAAAACTGAGATTTCAGAAATGGGTTTTTGCAATCATTTCAGCCATTTCGATATTTGTTTTTTTAACATCTTTACTAGTGATTGGATTTATTTTCTTCCATGGTATAATGAAAATTAGCTGGGATTTTATCTTTAAATTTCCTGAAGAAGGGATGATGAAAGGTGGAATTTTCCCAGCTTTGGTTGGAACAATCCTATTGGTTTTAGGGAGTTCTATCCTAGCTTTCCCAATTGGAATTCTTTCGGGAATTTACATGAACGAGTTTCTAAAACCTGGAATCTTAAAATCCTTCATTCAAATGATGACAAGCAACCTAGCAGGCATTCCTTCGATCGTTTATGGACTATTTGGTTTGGCTTTGTTTGTCAGTTGGTGTGGATTTGGGGTCAGTTTGCTCTCTGGCTGTTTGACTCTAGCTATTCTTGTATTACCGATCATAATTCGTACAACGGATGAATCATTAAAAGCTGTAGACGATACTTATAGATTCACTGCCTATTCATTAGGAGCAGGCAAGATCGAAACGATTTTTAGAGTTATTCTGCCAATGGCCTTTCCTAGTATCCTAACTTCTCTTATACTTAGTGTAGGCAGAATCGCAGGAGAAACCGCGCCTATTATTTTTACTGTGGTTGCCTTTTACCTCCCAGAGATGAAGCTTTCGCTAGATTCTCAGGTTATGGCTTTACCGTATCATTTGTACGTAATGTCTACTAGTGGGGTTGATTTAAACGCTTCGCGAGAAATCGCTTTTGGTACGGCATTAGTTCTAATAGCAATGATTCTGTTTTTAAATGTTTGCATCCGAACTTGGAAAACAGTTCTAAATAAAAGGAATTTTAAATGAAACCCATATCTATCAAAGAGTTTAATCTTTATTACGGAACAAATCATGCTTTAAAAAATATCGATTTGGACATTGAAGCAAAAGAAGTCACTGCCTTTATTGGACCTTCTGGTTGTGGAAAGTCCACCTTACTTAGAAGTATCAATCGAATGAATGATTTGATTTCTGGAGTTTCTATCACTGGAAAAATCAAAATCGACAATGAAGACATTTACCAACCAAAGACTTTGGTACAAGAACTTCGTAAAAAAGTGGGTATGGTCTTTCAAAAACCTACAGCTTTTCATATGACTATATTTGAAAACGTAGCATTTGGATTGAGAGTAAATGGTTGGTCCAATAAAGATGAAATCTACAACCGAGTGGAAACAGCTTTAAAAAGAGCGGCACTTTGGAAAGAGGTTAAACAAAAAATCTATAGTTCCGCATTGCAATTATCTGGAGGTCAACAGCAAAGACTATGTATAGCTAGGTCGATTGCAATTGATCCTGAGATTCTCCTGATGGATGAGCCAACATCCGCTTTAGATCCTATCTCTACGGCTAAAATCGAAGAGCTGGTCAAAGAATTGACCGAAACATATACTATTGTCATTGTTACGCATAATATGCAACAGGCGGCAAGAATTAGCAAGAAAACTGCTTTTTTTCTGAGTGGGGATCTGATTGAATCAGGAGAAACTAAAAAGCTTTTCGAAACTCCTAAAAAAGAAGAAACAAAACGCTACGTTACTGGACAATTCGGATAAATTCAAACCTTTCCAAGTTTAGATCTTTTATTACTTAGAGTTTCTGCAAACTAACAGAGATATGTCGTCCGAAAACCCTTTTCCGCTTCTAAAATTGTTTAGGTTTTCTTGCATAAATTGACAAATCTCAAGTGGAGAAAGTGATCGCACCTCTTTAAAGTCCTTTTCTAGTCTTTCTTCACCATACATTTCACGGCTCTTGGAAAATTCTTCAAAGAGTCCATCGCTAAACAGAAACAACGCAAAGTCAGACTTTAAATCTACTTCGATCAGATTGTAAATACTCTTCTTTTGAAGTCCTAAGAGTTTACCAGGAACGAATAAGGTTATCCAATTTTTGCCGTTTGCCATAAATTGGGCTGGGTGTCCTCCAGAACTATAAGTCAATTTTCCTTTTCTTATATCAATTTCTACAATGGCAATGGAACAAAAGTAATTCAATTGATAATATTTGTTATAGTAAGATTCGTTGAATTTTTCTAAAACTTCATTGACTTTTTTTTCTTTAAAGATGAATTCTGAGATCTCTGAACGTATCAACATAGTGAGAAGGGCGGCTTGGATCCCATGTCCTGTCGCATCTGCAATGTAAAATCGAACTCTTTCCTCATCGATTCGATAGAATCCTATGGTATCTCCTCCAATTTCAGACGCTGGTTCAAACCACGTAGAAAAATCCAAACCTTTGTATGAGAAGGTCTTTTCTGGCATGAGATTTTTTTGAATTTTCCCAGCTAAGGTTAGATCTTTTTTGATTTTTCCAAGCAGGGCTTGCGATTTTTCTTTTGCAGAAAGTGCATTTCTATTTTCTTCCATACTCCGTTTAACAAATCCAATAATGATTAAATGGTTTACAATTAATCCTACACTTAACCAAAAAAGAGTTATAAAGAGCGTTTCTAAGCTAATGAAAGGCAATGCTCCTGTGAAAAGGTTGATGTTTTGCAATGCCTGGTTCGAATGTAGTAAACCTAAGCTCAAAATGATCAAAATAGACAAGGAAATGGTGTAGATTCCAAAACGGTTGTCTTCACTAACTGAAGAAATGCCAGTTAGAATGAAGAATCCAACTAGAAACGGAGACTGAATGATGCCCGTTACTGAAACGATGGCACCCAGAACTAGGATATCCACAGAGATAGGCAGAAGCCCTCTCCATAAAAATAATCGGAAGCGATTTATAAAAATTTTCGATTCAACAAAAAATAGCCAGATAAAACTAAATGAAACATGCATTCCAAGGATGAGGAGGAGTTTTGGATTTTTCACATTGGATTGATGAAAGAAAAAAAAAGTCAAAAACGAAAATAATATTCGAGTTATGTTTGAAAGCCGGTATTTATAGATCGAATATGGTTCCATCGGTAGCCATGTCATCCTTAGCCAACACCTTGTTAAGTAAAAAAAGTAAAAATGGTGTTTACTTTTGGGTTACAAATGGGTTTCGAAATCGCCTTCCTAAAATTCTATATCCTAATCTCGCAATTTTCCTTAGATTCTTTAACTCCATTTTAATTCCCCTTAAACAAAATCATAGTGGGAAAAGCAATTTCTTAAGTGGGTTTATGAACTTTTGACTGAGATCCTGAAAGATGTCATTTTATTTAAAATTCAGTTACAATTAGCTACAATTTCAATAGAAAATATCTTTGTCCTAAGAATTTAAATATAAATTGAAGTAGTCAAAAATGGGTACAAGATCGCCTTAAGAAATAGTTTAGCAAATAGTTTCCACCCAATGAATTTCAGTACCTTGTTTAAAAAACAAATCTCCGGATTGATGTTATCCTTTCTAATTTTTACAATTTTCTTTTTCTTATACATGCACTTTGAATCTATTCGATTGGTTTTGCATCTCCCAGACAATCCATTCGTAAAACAAAATATCCTTTTAAGTCTTCACACCCTCCTCTGGATCGTAGGTGGAATCATCTTCAAAACATTAGCGAATCTGTTTTTCTGGGATTTCATGATTGCAAGGGCAATCCAATCGCCAATTCCAGGAGCGCTAAAGGCTCTATCTAACATATTGATTTTCTTAGGAACTGTAGCCTGTATCATAGGGGCAGTTTTTGAACAAAGTGTAACCGGCTTTCTAGCTGCCCTAGGAGCTGGTGGCTTTGCATTGGGACTGGCACTTAGAAATCTATTTTCAGATATATTTACTGGCCTTGCAATCAACTTAGACCGAACTTTCGTTATAGGTGATTGGATTGAATTGGTTGAAAACAATGAAGTCATCGCTGGTCAAATCTCAGAAATTGGTTGGCGATCAACAAATCTTGTAACTGAAACAAACAAAACTATTGTCATTCCTAATAGTAATTTAGGAGAAATGATGATTACGAATATTAGTCGTCCTACAATTCCGACTAGATACCAAGTTTGCATTACACTGGATTTTTCAGTACCAGTCGCACGTGCTAAGCGAGTATTCTTTGCAAGCTTGCTTTCAATCCGAGATCAAAAAGGATTTGTTCCAGATAAAGATCCAGAAGTCTTATTGGGAAATGTTAATGAAAATGGATTAGAATATGTACTCCGGTATTGGATACTTCCTTGGAATGGAATTTCGCCTAATCGAGCCAAGGATGTGATCACAAATAGTGCGATTGAACATTTAAAGACCGCTGGAATTTCTCCAACTTACGAAAAGACAGATATCTATTACAAAGAAATGCCTATTCGTAACTCAGAAGGTCATACTTTGGAAGATCAAATTGCATTGCTTTCTCGAATAGAACTTTTTTCCGAACTTCGCAATGAGGAATTGGCTCAAATCGCGGTTTCAATGCATAGACATTTTTATAACAAAGGCGATACTATTTGCCGCCAAGGAGAAGCTGGTGATTCTTTATTCATCTTGACTGAAGGTCTACTGGATATTTTTGTTTCTTCAGAGAAAAACAGTCAGAAACAGAGTGTTGCGCGGTTGTTTCCTGGAGAATTTGTAGGAGAAATGGCTCTGTTAACGGGTGAGCTTAGATCTGCAACTATAACTGCTTTAACATCAAGTGTCGCCTACGAAATAAAAGGTGATGCCATTCGTGGGTTGCTTGAAAATCGTCACGAGCTAGCTGAAATTCTTTCGCAAATTGTAGCAGAAAGAAAAATAAGAATTGCGGCCTCAAAGAGCCAACTTAGTCATGAAAAGCGCATTGAAGAAGTTGCTAGTTTTGCAAGTCAAGTATTGAATCGAATGATTGGGTTTTTGAAATTTAATTCTCGCCAGGTATCATAGTGATTTCTTAAAATGAGCAATGTGCAGCAGCGTAGAGTATTTCAATTCAGTTTTGGGGACTCGGTTAGTAAGAAACAATAGAAAATTCTGAAATAGTTGAATAAGATTATGCTACCAATTTATGAGATCGGAGATATTTTAGAGAATCCAAAAAAAAAATTCAATTATGCAATAGATATTTTTGATAACTTTTCAATAAAGGATTCAAATATTCCACACCGACATAATTTCTATGAAATTCTCTGGATAAAATCCGGAAGCGGAGTACAGGCTATTGATTTTCAGGAATATGAAATCTCGCCAAACCAAATTTATTTTATTGCTCCTGGCGAAATTCATCATTGGTCAATTTTAAAGCAAGTCAGCGGAATTGCTCTAATGTTTACAGAGGAATTTTATTCGACTCTATCAAAAAATAGAGCTCTTTTATTTAGAAATAGTTTTTTTCTAAATGCAAAAAATCGGATGATCGCCTTAAAGGAAACCGATCGTATTTTTTTAGATTCGTTATTTTTATACTTAGCTGATGAACAAAATGCGAATGATGCTGACTCGGAATTATCCATTCATTTGGGAATAGATTTATATCTTTCTTTTTTAAACAGAAGATACAAAATAGATAAGCAGGTTCAAACTATTGAAGAGAATATAAGAATATTACAAATGAAAGCAATTATTTTTGAAAGCCTTCCAAAGTTTCCTACTATAAGAATCTTGGCAGATAAATTAGGCATTCCGGTTTCTCATTTACAAAGAATTTTTAAGACAAATTTGAGTTTAAAACAACTCATTATCAATACTCAGTTAATGGAGGCAAAACGAAAATTGCGATATACTACTGAGTCCATACATGAAATTTCGATTTCTATTGGTTTTGAAGATCCGTCTTATTTTACAAGACTATTCAAAAAAAGAATTGGGGTCTCTCCTTCTGACTTTCGCGAAGAGATTAAAAAGTCCTAATCTATTTCTAATTTGTCCTATTTCCAATCTGCAAAGTAATGATTTTTAGGTTTATATTTTATTTATCCTGTTTATAGATTTGTTATTAACTAAGTGGAGTAATAAATTATGGAAAATCCTTTTTTCGGAAAAACTATCCAACATACTTGGACGGAAGGAGCTTTTGCGGGCGGCTCATTTAAAAATACGTATCATAGCGACAATTCGGTTAGTCTAGAATGCGTTGCTGGCGTAATGAAAGGCACAAAGGCGGAGCAGAAAAATTATTCAGCGCGCGTTATAAGTAAAGACCTTTGGCTAATGTCTTGGCTTGAAGAAAGCGGCTACTCAGTGTCAATCGTGTTCGATTTTGCAAACAAAAAAGTAACAGGTACTATTTCAAAACCAGCAGGTGAATTTTATCCTGTAAGCGGTACGATTGATATTATCAACTAACTATAGCTTTCAATATGGAATTTAATTACAGAATAGAAAAAGTAGAGTTTAATAGTAATGGCTTGAAGATTGTAGGAAATTTATTTATTCCAGAGAATTTAAATCAAAAACATCCGGTCGTAGTGGTAATTGGTCCTGTTGCTTTCGTAAAAGAACAATCTCCAATCCAATATGCTACTAGGCTTGCAAAAGCAGGTTACGCCGCTTTGATATTTGATCCTCGTTACCATGGAGAAAGTGCGGGGGAGCCTAGGCGTTTTGAAAGCGGAAAATCCAAAGTGGAAGATTTATCTTCCGCTATAGAATTCTTATCAAATCATAAGTTTGTAGATGCAAATAGAATTTATGCTCTTGGTGTTTGTCAAGGTTCGAATTGGATGATTGAAGAGACGACCAAAAACAATAAATTAAAAGCTCTTGCAATTGTCGCAGCACATTATCTGACAAAGGAAACAGTCGATATGTACAATGGAGGAACCGAAAAAACGAAAGAACGGGTGAGCCGAGCAAAGATTTCGAAAGAAAAATTTAATAAAACTGGCGAAGCTGTTTACATACCTATTGTTTCTGAAGGAGATCCTTCTTCGCTTTTATTGCCTAAAGCTATTTATCAATGGTATATTCGCTGGGCAGATAGAGGATTATTTTGGAATTTTCATGGCCTGTGGGAAAATAGAATTACCCAGATGAGCGAAGAAGAACTTTGGAGTTACAGAGTAGACGAAACAATTAAGAATCTATTTACGCCAACTCTTGTTATCCACTCTGATAATGCAGCAACAGGAAAAGATATTCCAAGAAAGATTTTTGACTTAATACCAGCCAAGGATAAAAAGTTAATTTGGCTCGGTGATAAAGTTCAATTTCAATTTTATGAAGATCCTATCACAATTGATACCTCTATATCCCATATTATACCATGGTTTAATCAAAGAAGCAAATGATAGGTCTTCTCATTCTCAGATAAAATATTTTTGGAATTTATAAACAAAGGAAAATAGGATGAAATTAAACACCATTGAAAAAGAAATCATAGAACTTTCTACCTTAGAAGAAACAGCATTCGCTTTCTTAAAGAATAATCGAAGCAACTGGACAGACTGGAATGTCCCTTATGAAGATGGGCTGGAGCTATATAATTTAATAGTGGCTAATGATTATAAGTCCGCACTAGAAATAGGGACTTCAACTGGACACTCTACTATTTGGCTTGCGCTTGCCATGGCAAAAACTGGGGGTAAAGTATTTACACTTGAAATTGATGAGCATAGGCATAAACAAGCATTGAGGAATTTTGCAGAAGCTGGTGTTTCTCATTTAATAGATGCAAAGCTTGGTGATGCTTTAGAAAATATTCCCAGTCTCAAAAGTAATTTTGATTTTGTTTTTTCTGATGCAACATCGAGTCGTTCGTCTGCTGAAACTTATACCAATTTATTTAAATCAATAGAAAGTAAAATAATCCTAGGGGGATCTTATTCAATGCACAACGTCACCGATGGTTATGGCGATGATGGCAGGTTTTTCGGTTATTTAGAAAAATTAGGAAACTATGAAACAATGATAATTAAAAGTAGTTCAGCAGGCCTTTCTGTAAGTAAAAAAATAAAATAGTATGGAAATTATGGTATCAAAAGTATCCAGATGGTTTTCGAGTTTTTTTCAAATACAAAAGCTCAAGAACACTTTGAAATAGTTGGGAAAGTATTCGATTATCAAATAGAAGATTATCATTTAAATTTGGAAATACTATCTGAAACGCAAGTTAAGTGGTTTTATGTTTCCGCCCCTAACAAAGGATCAGGCAAAACAGGTATTGAAAATTGCACCATTCAAGAAATTTCAAAAGGCGTTTACCTTTTTTATTGGACCGAAAAAGACGGTTCTAATGTGGTAGATGTTTTTAATACTAATACCAAAGAAGTCTTTGTTAACTTCACCGATCCCAATTAAAAAATAGCCACATTTAAGCCAGTTCGCTTTCTGTAACGAGCTTCCATCTGATTTTGTATCTTTCAAGTCAAAAATCAATCCAAAGCTGATAGTCAATATCGTATGCGAATAGACAGCAAAATCAATGTTACCGAAAACATTTTTAACATAATTGAAATCCTTGAAAAGAATTTATATAAGGCTACCAAATTTTTTATGCTTGATTTTCTAGATTCCTACATTTTTCTTTAGAAATTCATCGTAATTATATGACTTTAGCCTCGCTCGGCAGAATCCTATTTCTCTTGGGGTGTTTTTTCCTGCTTTCTTGTGGAAAAAACAAAAAAGATAATCTTTTCTTACTATTCCCCTTCCTTATTTCTCAAAACAGCTCTTCCGTTGCCTCTCCTAACTCTACGGGAGAGACTACCAATTCTACCGGAGAGACTTCTGGTAATTCTGGAGCTAATTCTTCGAATTCCTCGAATTCCTCAAATTCCTCAAATTCCTCAACTACAAACAGCAATAGCGGGGTAACTTCTACAGCAGAAACTGCGAATACACTTGGTTCCTGGTCTATGCAGGCTTATGTAAAAGCTCCCATTGGAGATATAAGTGATCAGTTTGGTTGGTCTGTTGCCGCATCCGGTGATACTATAGTTGTAGCGGCTCTCGAAGAAGACTCCAATCAAACAACCATAACTAATGGAAACTCAGCTAGCGCTGATAATTCTGCAGCTCTGTCTGGAGCACTTTATGTTTTTATTCGCTCTGGGAATTCTTGGTCTATGCAGGCTTATATTAAAGCTTCAAATGCAGGTCAGGATGATCAATTAGGTTGGTCATTATCCATGAGTGGAGATACAATTGTAGCAGGTGCAAGGGGGGAAGACTCTAACCAAACCACTATTATAAATGGAAGTGGTGCGTCCACCAACAATTCCGCTAATGATGGTGGAGCGGCTTATGTATTTGTTCGATCTGGAACTTCCTGGTCACAGCAAGCCTATTTAAAACCACCTAATATAGATGGGAACGATCAATACGGATATTCCGCGGCGATTAGTGGAGATACCATAGTCATAGGAACGCATCAAGAAGATTCTAATCTGACGACTATAACAAATGGAAGCACGGCGAGTGCCGACAATTCTTTATTTAATTCAGGAGCGGCTTATGTTTATGTTAGATCAGGGTCAAATTGGAGCCAACAAGCTTTTCTGAAAGCTTCCAATGCGGAAGCTTCCGATGCATTTGGGTTTACAGTTGCAGTCAATGGCAACTTGATTGCAGTTGCCGCAATCAATGAAGATTCAGACCAAATAACTATAACAAATGGAAGCTCTGCTAGCTCCAATAATTCTTCTTTAAACTCTGGAGCAGTTTATATTTTCTCTCGGAGTGGTTCTAATTGGTCTCAGGAAGCCTATATTAAATCACCTAATCCAGACAATAGTGATCAACTTGGAAGAGCTGCTTTGGCCCTAGATGGGAACACTCTGGCAGTAGGGGCTTTATCAGAAGATTCTAACCAAACAACAATTACTAATGGTGTGTCTGCAAGCGCAGATAACTCATTGAATAGTTCTGGAGCAGCCTATGTTTTTGTCAGAAACGGAGCAGTTTGGTCTATGCAAGCTTTTCTGAAGGCTCCCAACGCAGAAGCAGATGACCAATTTGGTTTCTCTGTTGCCTTAAGTTTAGATACGATTGCCGTAAGTGCCAATCTTGAGGATTCAAACCAAACTACAATCTCAACGGTAGCTAGCAGTAATAATAGCGGAATTAGTTCTGGTGCAGTTTATGTTTTTATTCGCTCTGGAAATTCTTGGAGTATGCAGGCTTATGTAAAAGCTCCTAATGCTGGGGGTGGTGACCAATTCGGGTATTCTCTTGCTCTACATAGAGACACTATGTTAGTTGGAGCTTATACGGAAGATTCAAACCAAACCACTATCACGAATGGAACGACAGCTTCTACTGATAACTCAAGAGGAGATTCTGGTGCGGCTTACGTTTTCTTTCGCCAATGAAATTTCATAAACTGTGCTTTCTCTTTCTGGGAGCGTTTATGTTTATATCGACTATTATGAAAACGAGAATTTAGATGGGCACATTCTATATGATCTTCCAATCAAATAGAATGTTAATTTCGGATTACGTAGATTAGACGACAATACGCGAAGATGAACAGTTAATCGTTTAGTATAAGAACCTTCTTACAAAAATACAAACGTTCATTTTATTTCCCGTTGAATTTTGGTGCACGTTTTTCTACAAAGGAACGAACTCCTTCTTCAAAGTCCTTCGACTCCATAAGGACTAATCCACGATTTAAAATATCCTGAGAAATTCTATTTTCATTCCCTTCTGAAAATCGAATCGCCGCAAGCATTTCGCGCACAGCCAACGGTGCTGAATGTTTTGCAATTCGAAGTGCAAAGGCATAACTTTGTTCAAATAATTCTCGAGTTGGAAAAATACCCTGGATAAGCCCGAGCCTATAAGCTTCATTCGCATCAAATTGATCTCCTGTTAGCATATAGCGCAAAGCATTAGCCTTACCAGAAACCTTTGGAAATCGATGGGTTGAGCCTCCCAAAGGCATTAACCCTCTACCCACCTCAAATTGGGAAAACATAGCATTGCTTGCCGCAAATCGCACATCAGACGCTAACAACAGATCTATTCCGAGGGTAAAACAAAATCCCTGGGCCGCGAAAATAATTGGCTTCGTACGTTTCGGAGCCTGGATATCTAAATCATGTGGATCTGGTGCACCTGGGTATAGAGGAAAACCACGCTCAACTTTCATTCTTTCACTAACATCCGCTAAGTCTAATCCCATGGTAAAATGTTTTCCTTCCGCATAGAGCAAACCCACTTTCGCAGTCGAATCAGATTCTAATTCTCCATAGGCTTTGCTTAAAGCGACAAACATATCCCATGTGAATGCATTACATGCCTCAGGTCGGTTAACTCCAATTAGCAAGACGCCCTCTCGATTTTCTGTTTTGATAAAGTCATTCATTCTATTCTCTTACCTTTTAAATGGTGTACAAATCGGTCTACCTGCAAATAGAGCATAAATTTCGGTGGACAGATTTGTCTACCGAGAAATCTTAGAGTATGGAAAATTTCGTTTCAGCAAAGGATAGAATTCTAAATTCTGCATTGGATTTGTTTTATCGAAATGGTTATACAGAAACAGGGATTAATGAAATTTTAGAGCATTCTGGAACTTTTAAAAAATCATTCTATATCCATTTTTCATCAAAAACTGAATTAGGGGTTTTGTACATAAATCAAATAGAAGAAATTCTTTTGAATCTATGTAGTAAAATCTTAACCAAGCATCCAGTTTTTTTAAACTTTTCTCAGGCGTGGGTCAAAATTACAAAAAAGAAAATTTCGAAATTATATCCAAAAGGCTGTCCGCTTGTTAATTTACCGGTGAATATTATAGAAATTCAAGATCGGAATCAGGCCGCGTTCGAGAATCTCAAAAAACCATTCGTAAAGTATTTTATAAATAACTACAATATGGCAGAGGACGAATCTAGGATCATTAGCGAAGAGATTCTTATGTTGTATGAAGGAGCTATGAATTCTTATAAACTTGATCCAAATCCAAAATATTTTGATTATATGGAAAATTTTCTTAAGCTTGTCGACACTAAAATTAAAGAATACAATCGCAATAGAGTCAACTAACAAAAACTCAGCATCTGGCTATTTTATCTTAGCCGTTGCGATATTGGGACTGTCTGGATTTACTTGAAGCGTTCGCAAAGCACCTAAATCCATTTTTTCCTCTAGAGCTCTATGATTCTAATTCAACTAGAAAAAAAGTCAAGTCAGTATCGCTTCTTACCCCAGAGCTTACGTAAATTTTCTCGAAGGTGTTTTTCCATACCTTGTTCCGTAGGTAGATAAAAACTTGGTAGGTTTTCTTTCAATTCCAATGGAAAATAAGACTCCTCCGCAAAATGATTGGGGAAATTATGTGGGTATTGGTAATCTTTTCCAGCCCCTTCCGATTTGTGAGTGATAGTTGGCGCATTGCGCAGGTGATTTGGGATGGAGTAGGAGAATTTTTGTTCTCGAACAAATTGCAGAGCCTTATCGATAGCTAAGTAACTAGCATTGGACTTTGGTGCGCTTGCTAGAAATGTCGTACATTCACCTAAGGGAATTCGTGCTTCTGGCATTCCGATCCGTTCTACTGCCTGCCACGTTGCAATTGCTAAGGGAAGGGCATGGACCGAAGCGTTGCCCACATCTTCGGCAGAAAACACAACTAGTCTTCTGGCAATAAAAAGGGGATCTTCGCCCCCTTCCAGCATAATGGCAAGATACAGTAAAGCGGCATCAGGATCTGATCCTCTTAAAGACTTTATGAAAGCAGAAATCACATCGTAATGTTGTTCCTTATTCTTATCGTAAGCCAATAATCTTGCGCCTAATACTTCATCGACGTCGTTCTCTTTGATTTCCTCATTTGTTGACGTTTTGGAAAGTAGTGCTTCGATAATACCAAGTAACTTTCGTCCGTCTCCGTCGGCCGCGTTTAAAATCTTCTCTTCCGCATCTTTTGTGAGTGATTTACCTGCGCCAACTTTTAACCAAGTCCGGTGAAGAATCTCTTGATTTTGTTGCGGTAGCAAGGATTCCAGGCGGAACACTTGAGAACGACTGAGCAATGCCCTGTTGATACGGAACGAAGGATTTTCGGTTGTTGCGGCAACTAATACCAAGTCTCCTTCCTCGACGGAAGGAAGAAGTGCGTCTTGCTGGGAAGAACTAAATCGATGAATTTCATCTATAAATAAAGCGATCGTTCCGATTTTTTTCGATTCTTCTATGACTTCCCTGATATCTTTTACTCCGCTAGTTACGGCAGATAAAAATCGTTTGGGTAGTGCCCATTTATCGACGATGATATGAGCTAAAGTCGTTTTTCCTGTGCCCGGTGGACCATAGAAAATGACAGACATAGGTTTTGACAAATCTTTGAGCTGAGAGACAACTTTTTCCTGGCCAAAGAAATCTTCCCAAGTTTTGGGACGCATTTGGTGAGCAAGTGGAACTTGTTTGTTTGGCGGGAAGAGTGAGGTCATCTAGAACCAAACTGAGTTACTTTAATTTGATTATATTTTAGAAAAATTGGAGCAAGAGATAGTCGGAGTTCATTTATGGTAGGTTGCACCAGTTGTGATAACTCTGCTTTCACAGAATCGACGATCTAAGAATTCATGATAAAGTCAATTTAAATCGTCTCTAGGTTATTTTGTTGTTGAATTAAGAAAGCCTAGAAAAGGAGTATTGTACCTAATCTATCTCTCTAAATGGAAAAAAAGAATATGAAATTTCTGGAATCTCTACCGAAACACAATCTAATTGGGAAGGTCTTCCAGAAGGATGAGGACATTTTAAAGGAAGGAGATTCAACTTCAGATGGAATCTGCATCGTCCTAAAAGGGAGTGCCAAGAGCGATCCATCTTTTAAAAATCCCAAATCAATCCAAAGAGTTTATACCCAGGGAATGATTTTTGGAATGTCTGGTTTGATTTCAAAGACCAGCTTGGAAACTTTTCAAGCAAATGAGAATGACACATACATAGTTTTTATAAAAGAGGAGGATTTTCACAAATCTCTTATTTCAGATGAAAAATTCCTCACTGGAATTCTTCAATCGAGTATCGATCGGTTGCAAAGAATTCCTAACTCTGATTTAGTCCAACCTGAGGAACCTATATCTTTGACCGATATGTTTGGTGAAGAAGGGGAAAAAAAATTTCAATCTATCAGAGATAAAAATTTAGATTTACTCACTTATTTATATAATATCAGAAGCAGAACGGTTCCCCCAAATGATACTATCTTCAAGTCGAATAAACTGGAAGATTCCGATATTTATCTTTTAGTCCAAGGATCAGTCCACCAGTATCTTGGTGATCCTGAAGATCCGAAAACTCATGTCCCAGTGATTGATCTACAACCGGGAGCTCTTTTTGGTTTTTTGAGAAAAACTGAAAACCAGGGACATTATTTAAATGCAAAATCTGGAGCGGCAGGAGCAAATTTAGTGCATTTAGAATCGGATTTATTATTAAAAGTTTCTAAATTAGATTCAAAATTGGCATGGTCCATTTTGCAAAATGTGATTCTTACCGTCGCCGTTGTTGAAAGAACGATGATTAAAGCTTAGTTGCATAAAAAAATTGAGTTGATGATTCAATTTGAATTCAAAGTGCTACTGTTTTCTCTAAAACCGAATACGTTCTTTAATTTTCTGGTCCGCAAGAAAACACTTTGAACCAACCAAGTAACTTACAAAAAATAATTGTAAACCTAAGCATGGTATCTAAACCAGATTTATGATAAAAATCTATTTTTTAATACTATTACTTCTTTCTTCTTGCACGACGGTTATAACCAATGTTACTAATTCGAATAATTTGTCGGAGTTAAATGTAAAGCAAATTGGGAGCTATAAACGTGGCGAAACTTGTACTTTCTCTGTTTTATCCATAGGCCCATTTGGTAATAGTTCCATTATTGAAACGGCAGAAAAAGGTGGTATCAATAAGATCATCTTTGTAGATACTGTAATAAAGAATCGAATCCTTTATAAAAATATCTGTTTGGTGGTATATGGCAACTGATTTTTTTAGTTACAGGTTAAGGAATTGAGTGAATAATACATCTCATCATTCTTGTCTTTCTAATATGAAGCTATCACCGCTTTAGTTTGATCATCTCCCGCTGTTACGGTTCCGATGAGAGTAGGTTCTCCAGTAGATGAATTGATGGAAAATGCTCGGACATTTCCCCCTGAACCAGAATACAAATAATTGCCCCCAGGATCCATGGCAAGTGCGCCCGAAAAACCAGTGAAAGGTGATCCTCCCATAGCCGTTAATCCACCAGTGGAAGAGTCAATCGTAAAGCCTGCTAAATTGGCAGGGGTTTGGTTCGCAACATAGACAAATCGATTTTTCGGATCAACGATGATGGAGTCTGGGGAAGCATTGGTAGTACTAAAGCCCGCGCCCAAGCCAGCGATTGGCGTCAGAATGCCTGTGGTAGTATTGATATTATAAACGAAGACTCGGCCTGGATTTAAATAGTTTGCGGCATATAAATAACGACCTGCAGGATCCGTAGTGATTTCAATCGCGTTTGATCCTCCAGCTACAGAAGCGCCAACGGAGGTCAATGCTCCCGTGCTGGAATTCAATATCCACCCATCCACATTGCCAGTATTAGCTCCACTCCCTAAACCAGCATAAACAAATTTCCCCGAAGCATCAAAGGTTACTGTGTAAGGTTGTATGCCCGAAGTAGCATAGCTTGCAAGAAAC
>JAIXRB010000109.1 GCA_027485405.1 Leptospiraceae bacterium
TCGATGAGGATAGGAGCCTTTCGGGTTGGGTAGATTTCCCCCATTGGTTCATAAACGGATTTGATATAAGACTCTTCCGCAAAGAGTTCGAATTGCTCAATCACTTGGCTAGAGGGGGCAGAAAGGCTATATCGACCACACATTGAAGTCTAGGAATAGTTTACATTTCCTGAATTGCAAATACATTAAAAGGCACAAATCTGGGGTTTTTTTTCTTTATTGTTCATAAATTACTTGGAGAATTTCAATAGCTAAGTAAAACTAATAGAGATAAATGAAAAGATTCTAAACATTACATGATCGCCCCTAATTTGTTTCAGATAAAACATAGTAGCTTTCTTTGCTCCTTAATTTTGCTTTTGAACTTTGCTTTTTGTAAGTCTCCTGATTTGAATTCCCCTTGTGATCCGAAGACCGATGTTTTTCTTATCACTTGGGCCATAAAAACAAGCATTGGCGATACATCTTCATTTTGCGGACTTAGAAATTTGCCCTTACAAAGTCTTAGCACCACTGGAGAAGTAAATTCTAGTAACGAAGCTAATTCTGGATCCAATTCTGGATCCAATTCTGGGGCAACAGCTTCTACGAGCACAAATCGAGTAGCGACTCCCACTTTTTCTATTTCCGCAGGAACATACTCTAGTCCACAAAACATTTCCATTGCGGTCTCTGAATCAGGAGCGACCATTTATTATACTTTAGATGGAACGGCACCATCTTCAACTTCCTCTGTGTTTACAAATGCATTTCCCATTTGGCAGATTGCCGGTAAAAACATTCGAGCTTTTGCGCGAATTCCATCTAAGGAGGACAGTGCTGAGCTTTCTGGGATTTTTTCGTATTCATTGCTTAGAACTCGCCAAACTAACACCTATCAATCAGGTGATGATGGAGAAACCTTGAGAGGAATCTCACCTAGCTATGGATCTATCCAGCAACATCCAACATTTACCAATGACTATACTATCACTGACAATATAACTGGATTGACCTGGAAATCATGTTCTCAGGGATTGAGCGGCGCTCTATGTGCAAATGGTTCTTTTAGCGCTTTTTCACATAGTTTAGCTACTACTTCTTGTTCTGATTTGAATTCCGCCAATGCCGGCAGTGGATATGCAGGAAGAACCAATTGGCGATTGCCTACCATGAAAGAACTCACTACTTTGACTAATTTTCAATTGACCTCTAATACAATCGATGCAACTAGCTTCCCGATCAATGGAAATTTTGCGTATTGGACCACTTCGACTTATCCAGCCAATGCCACATTTCGCTGGTATGTTGACTATTCTTACGGTGGTTCTTATGCGAATGACGTTGTGGCCAATTACCATGCTCGTTGTGTCTCGGCTCCTGGGATTGCAGAGAGCACTTCATTTTCAGACCTTGGAAATGGAATCATCAAAGATAATGTAACAGGTCTTTTCTGGCAAAAATGTTCCAGAGGACAAACCAATGATTCTTCCTGTTCCGGCGCAGTAACTCTTACTGACTGGACAAATGCACTTCCGTATTGCAACGGATTGTCTCTCGGAGGAAGGACTTGGAGACTACCAAATATAAACGAACTTTACAGTATTTTTGATTATACCGTTGGCACAGGAGCAAGGATTTCCAGTACATTTTTTCCCTCAACACCTTCAGACGCTAATGGATTCTTCTGGTCGTCTACTTCTTACATTCCCAATGTTCCTACAGCAAATGCTTGGGCTGTGAATTTCGGGGACACTTTGAATATGTTGGGCGATTCTAGACCAAAATCGAATACATATAGCATTCGTTGTGTTGCAAATTAGAAAGGCAGAAGCAGTTGGCGATCTAAGAGAGCACGAAAGAAAACATCATCTGCTAGGTGCTCAAAGACTTCTTTGAGGCATTCCACAAGGAGCCCTCGATAGTAATCTAAATGTACAATGTATGATTGTCTTTTAGTATGTAGGACTTCTTCTGGGATGTAGATTCGTTTTTTCTTGTGGCCTTGTGTTACCAGGTAACGAACCTTTTCCCCTGGATTGACTTCTATATCTATCTTTTCTAATTCGAGTAGACTTGCTGAGGCTGGGTTGGTGTTTTTGTAGTCTTCCCTTGATTGGGTAACTGTTCTACGCAAAAGAAGTTCTTCCAGGGGAACCTGACCCGATTCCAAGCGTTTTCGAAATGTATCTACTAGGGTTTCCATCTTTGGAGCAAGGCGTTGGAGATCGGATTTTGTTTTGCAGGTTTGCATTTCTGCCAACATTTGGGATTGGGCGGATTTGATAAAAAGGGGAATGTCCTTTCTTCGGGAAAAAATGCCCCTTACTTTGAGTTCGCCTGTAGAAAATTTGCCAAAGTAACGATTGACTACTGCTAATTCGGAATCTTGTTTGGAAGCGGGGAAAATAAGCCAATCATATACGCCTTCTATCTTTAGCTCAATTTTTGTAAGTTCGGAAACTTCGGAGCATAAGGTGGGCAATTCGGAAGGCAGAAAAGTCGAATTGTCGGCTTTTCTGATAAAGATGGAGTCCGTAATGGCATGTAGAAAAACATAACCTCTCGCCTCCGCGGTCTCTTTTGCCAAAAGCAAAACCTCGCGGCCTATAGCCGTTACAGATTCGTGGCTTTCGATTCGACCAAATTTTGCATTTCGGTAGCCCAAATAACCAAAGCTGGTAACCAGCATCCATTTGAGAGCATTTTGCCTGGCTTCGTAAACAGGAGAAAGGCTACTTTCTTCTTTGATTTTCTTTTTGTAGTACTTTCGTCTATCTAGGATATGTTCGAGTGCATCGGAGACTACGCCTCTTCTTTTTTGACAAATCACATACTCCGTTCCTGGCACAAGAACCTTGTTTGGTTCTGATTGACAACATCGACAGTTGATGGTCTCGGGTGAGATATTGTAATGAGCCATGATGGACGGATACATTTGTGCAAAGTCAAGCTGAGCTACGTTTTCATAGATGGAATTTTCGCTGACATCGGGTAAAAATACCAATCCCCCTTTGTCATTGCGAAGCAGTTCGTAGGCACTTTTGGTTTGTTCAATGGCGGCTTTTTGCCAAGGGACTAAGTAGTTTTTTTGGAAGGCAACTTCTGTTTCTATGTTTGTGAGTGCAGTGCCAGTGCTGGCTCTCCCCATTCTCTGGATGGGAATGCGAGAAAGTCTAGAAAGTTCAAATATGCCATGTAACATAGATTCCTTGAAAACGAAAGAGTTTGAGCTATCGATATGCAGTCTTCCAAATAAAGGATAGGAAGGAGCCCGATAAATCATGTTTCCGTAGGTTTCAAAGCTAGTTCCTTTCGTGACAATTTTTCTTTGGATACGACCTGGTTCCCTATCGAGCAAAAGAGGAATGCGAAATTGTTGAGAGAGACCGAACAGGAATGGGAAAATGCTATGGTCTCCAAAAGCAGAAACAATGATATCGGGATCAGTTGTTTTGAGAATGGAGTTGATTTCGTTTAGCAACTCTTTTGGGTCTTTAGAATAGACTGTCCATTCTTCTTCGCATAAGTGGTCTGAGCCGAGCTTTGGTTTGGAAAAGATAAGAGGATTGTTCGCAGAGCAACCAATTCGATGGTTTTTTGCGTAGCGGATCTCGAGCCTTCTAAAGTCAGGGATAGAATAATCTAAATCTCTGGTGGATGCTAGACCTTCGGCATGGACAACTTCTCGGATTTGGTTTCGGAATTGGAAATAAAAACGAACTGGAGTGAGGGGGAAGATGTCTTTTTGTAAAAGATAGGCTGTTGTGACGTCAAGGTCCGAATGGTAGATCTCTAATCGATTGTAAAATAAGGACAATTTGTAAGAAATGGTCCGTAGCACTGAAGGCTTTGAGAGAACTATTTTGGTGACGGTTCTTAAGTTATTCCCGTAAAAATCGCGTTTGGTTACTTTTTCAGGGGAAGTGTGAAGGGCATTCAGGTCTTTGAGGCGGGCGATGAACTTGGCTTCATAAGAAGCAGAACCATGGATAAAGAATTCGGGGTAGTAGCGATCTACCAAGCAAACCGTTTCAGTTCCGACTTTGACCCAAAGGTAAATCTGCTCTTCAATATGGTAAATATCAAAGAGCGTACCTTCCAGCGTTTCTAAAGAAGTACCGATCGGAGGCATGGTAGTTCCAAAGAACACTAATCAAAAATATAGCAAATATAAAAATACTAGGGAACTGGTATTCTGATAGCTATGATATTATGTCTCATTTGAAAAACTTGGAACCAAAGGAGAAAAGAAGGAAAGCAGATAAGGAATTTTCAGCTAAAGATAGAAACTGAAATTTGCGAGTAGGCCAATGGTTTCCAATGCAGGAGAGTTTAATGTCTGTACGGTTTTGCTATAGAACACAGTATAGAAATTTCCATAGCTATCCTTGTAGCCTAAAGAAGCTTCGTGGCGAACAAAGTTTTCTCGGCGAGCCCAATCCGGCCTTTCTTGTGCCAGCCATAGTTCTTGGGCTAGACCTTCATTGCTCGTGGGGATGGGACGAACCGTTCCTGGCGGAGAGGGAACTTGGGGTTCATTTTGGGCGGGGTCGGCAAAGGCTGTTCCAGCGAGAGAGGTTTGCCCCCACATTCCCACAAAGAGAAACCAATCCTCAAAAAA
>JAIXRB010000139.1 GCA_027485405.1 Leptospiraceae bacterium
AAACTAATCAAAAAATGAAAATGATTGTTATATAATTTTCCATTTGACTTGCGTTTGGCATGTGATTCCAGAATGACGCTAACCCGATTCTCTTCCGCTGTCATTTGCCCTATCGTAAATTTATAATTTTCAAAATTACGATGTAACATTTTTAACCCTAAACTGATTTTTCGTTTATCATACTCACCGGAAACGGGTGTGCTCCCTAGTATCCACCAATGCAAATATTCGCTGAGCATTTGAAAAGCCTCGGGCATCTCCTGATCATTCAGATGCTGAAAAAATCTTCTCACATTTTCTTTGTTTTGTGTAATGTCCATTTGGTTACCTACTTTTTATTTCTTAGGAAAAGACTGTTTCCTTTTCCAAATCCAAACCCCAGATTTCAAAAACGATCGCTGTTTCAGAAGCAGGAATCAATCTTAAAAGGAGGTAAAGGAAAGAGAAACTAAAAATCCAAAATATTCGGAGCCATAGAAAACGACTACAACCCGCTACAAGTAATCTGGGATCTCGGCTAAGAGGAAAATCTAGCCTCAGATCACAAATTTTTCATGGATCTGATTCATTCTTTAGAAATTAGCATTGAATTTAATCAAAGAGAAGCGAGCTTTCTTTCTTAAATGTATGATCCAGTCAAAGACGGTGTCAAAAAATCAGTAGAATCCGTTAGTTACATAGAGGCAAAGCCTCCCGTTCTTTATTCAGGCCTTGTTCATTGTTATTGGGAACTTAAGACAAACAATGTATTGACCGAAGATTTTTGTTTACATGTATTGCCCGATGCCTGCGTAAATGTTTTGTTGAATCTATTGGATCCCAGAATTGCCGCAGTAACGGCTAGGGAGACAACCTATGTAGTATTAAACCTTGGAAAAGAGTTCCATTATGTAGGAATTCAGTTTTTACCTGGCATTTGGCAAGGCAAACGAGAAGAGATTGTAAATGGTTTTGTAGATAGCCCCTATTTAGGCCCTCTGCCGTTTGAGAAAGTAGCAAAAAAACTTGTAAGTCTTGATTTTAATTCTTGTAATACGATCTTGTCTGAATTAGTTCAGCACCTAATAGATCAAAAACTAGTGGGAGCAAATCCAGTAACCGAAAAAATCTTAGCCGATTTGGATGTTATCGATACCGTAGAAGATATGGCGGCTTCAGCAAATTTATCCGCTAGACAGTTGCAACGGGTCTTACGAAAATCAACCGGTTTTTCGCCCCATGACTTCCTCAAAATACTAAGACTACAAAAATCCTTTAAAGAGCATTACTTGGATTACTACACTGATCAATCTCATTTCATTCATTCTTTTCGAAAGATTACAGGCTATACCCCAGCGGAATACTTCAAGAGTTTCCATGTCTGATTTATACAATCCCACGTAAAACTTTCCTGATATAGTAATCCTATTAATCAATGATGATTAAGTAAAAAGGAGAGAAAATTTATGAAAAAAACCAATGCAATTGGATGGTTCGACATCTATGTTTCAGATATGAAAAGAGCTGTTGCTTTTTATGAAACTGTGTTTAAGAGCAAATTAGAGAAAATGGGCGACCCAACCGGAGAAACTTTGATGATGAGCTTTCCTGGGGACATGGTATCGTATGGAGCTTCTGGGGCGCTAGTTCAATCAAGCTATTCAAAACCAGGATTAGGTGGCACAATGGTTTATTTCAGTGTAAATGATTGTTCCATAGAAGAATCTAGAGTATCAAAAGCTGGTGGCAAAATCATAAGACCAAAATTCTCCATTGGCGAGTTTGGTTGGGTGACTCTTTGCGAAGATACTGAGGGAAATAGATTTGGGTTGAACTCTATGAAATAACCGAGAACCTACCTCAGACCAATGAATGAAAACCTATCTTTGTTCTTAAGTTAAAACAAAGATAGGTAAAAATTGAAAAAACCTTGACTGTATTTCTATTTTATTATTAGGATCGAAACTAGAAAAGGAAGAAAGTCGATGAAAATACTCAAAATCATTAAATACATTTTTGCTAGCATTGGTCTATGCATGTTAATTGGAGCTTTTCTTCTGTATAAGAACACTAGTGATTTCGTTTCCACTGCTACTGTTGCCATAGGTGAGGTGGTCGACTTTGAAACCCACAGATCAGACAACTCAACTATGTATTCACCGGTTGTTGTTTTTCAAGCCAAAGATAATTCAACCCACAAATTTGTATCCTCCGTGTCGAGCAATCCAGCTGGGTATGAAATCGGTGAAAAAGTTGAAGTTCTTTATAGAGTCCAATTTCCACAAGAGGCTCAAATCAATAGAGTCTTTAGTTTATATTTTGCTCCCATTTTTTTGAGTTTCATGGGTGGAGTGTTTTTCTTAATAGGCGGAGTATTGATTTTAGTGGAAATCCAAAAAAATAAACTAAAAGATTACTTACTGTCTAATGGTCGTCGTGTGGAAGCAAAGTTTCAGACAGTAGATTTCAATAACTCACTCACCGTAAATGGTCGCCATCCTTATGTAATAATCACCCAATGGATAAATCCAACGAATAACGAGATGCATGAATTCAAGAGTGATAACATTTGGTTTGACCCAAAAGAGTTTATCAAAACGGAAAATATCACTGTTTTCATTGATCCAAAAAACTTTAAAAAATACTGGATGGATATACGGTTTCTGCCAAAGGAAAGCTGATTTACAAAGGAGCTGAGAATTGCTCTTGACAAATCGTAAGCAAACACTAGATTTTTAAACATGGTTCTTGCCTCTGCCAATCCTGAAAATCGAATCCATCCCCTCTCGGTAGAGGCCTATCATTTGCTCTATGAGAAAGGGCTCATCGATGAAAAGGCCGAATTGATCGAAGGGGTAATTTATAAGAAAAGGCCAAAAAATCCAAAACATTCTGAAATTCAAAGACGAATCAACAAGTTTCTGTATTCGCTAACTAAATTTGAATATGTTATCAGCACGGAAAATCCCTTGACTTTAGGAGATTCCGAACCCGAACCTGATATTGCCCTCGTATCTCCTGGGGACTATTCTTCTTCACATCCTTCCGAAGCTCTTCTCGTCATCGAAGTGGCGAACACAAGTCTTGCCTTTGATCGCAAAAAATCTCGTGTCTATGCCCAAGCTGGAATTCCAGAGTATCTCATCTTCAACCTCGTTGATTCAAAGATAGAGCTCTACCGCCAACCGAAAGAAGGGATCTATACCGAGATTAAGATCCTTTCTGAAGAAGAAGAATTTAAGAGTTTTGCGGTGCCTACGCTTAACTTTCGTCTCGCGCAGTTTCTGTAGTTTTTTAATTTTAGATAAAACTATAAAGAAGGCACAACCACTAGTTTAGGCTCTTCTTCTAAATACGCTTCAGAAGCTTCTTTCCAAGTAACTTTTCGTGTAACAACAATTCCAGGATCAAATTTCTTTTCTTGGATAAGTTGTAAGATTTTGGGCATCCACTCTCGAGAGCGAACACGACCTATATTGATTTGGATCCCAGAATTGTACAAATCCAAATAGGGTATAGGAAGCTCATTTGTCCAAAAAATAGAAGCTGTACCAAATATCCCATCTGGACTAGCAGACCTAAGTCCAAAAGTCCAACCCACCTTTGTTCCATTCGCATCAGCAATGATATCAAATTTTTTGCTATGGGATCTAGGAAACAGATCGACTTGTTCTACGGCAATGCCCCAGGATTCAGCCAGTTCTAAGTATTCCTGTCTAAAATCCAAATACAGAACTTGGCTTGTGGACATAGACTTGGCTAACAAAGCAGTATAGAGTCCGATGCTACCCGCAAACCCACCTAAGATAAGTACAGATTGATCAGAATTTTTTTCTAAGTGTTGACCAACTAACTTCCAAGCCTCCACTATGTTGTCAGAAAGGCTTGCGATAGCGACTGGATCTATTTCTTTAGAAACAGGAATTAGCATCTCTCTTGCAAACGGCACCAAAACCAATTCGGACAAGGCTCCGCCATAGTCTTTTCCTCCTTTCCCAATTCCATAATTAGATCCAGCTGGGACAGTTTCGCAAGACTGAGAGTGTTGGGCTTGGCAAATGGGACAGGTTCCACATGAAATTTGAAAAGGGACAGCCACTCGATCTCCAATGGAAAAGGAAGAATTCAAATCATCTGTTAATTGGACTACTTCCCCAATGAATTCATGCCCGATCGGGAAAGGAGGGCGAAACAAGGTTTCTCCTCGGAGCATGGGAAGGTCTAAGTCACATCGGGACACAGCAATCGGTCTAACGATAGCTTGGTTACTTTTATCAAATTTAGGAGGTGGAACATCCCTCCATTCTAACTTTCCTTTTTTCACAAAAAGCAATTGTTGCATAAATTGTATTCCTTGCGAATAGACCAAATGGTCTATTCGCAAAAATCACTTTGATTTTTGTAGACTAGTCAGTCTATTATTTTTTTAGTGGAAACGGAAATAAAATGGAAATAAATAATAAGCAAAGCCCACGGGAGCGTCTGGTCCGAACTGCCACAGAGACGATTTATAAAAACGGCTTTGATGCTACTTCCGTAAATGAATTGATTCAAATCTCAGGAACTCACAAGGCGAGCTTCTACCGCTATTTTAAAAGCAAAGAAGAGATAGGTGATATATATTTAACTGAGCAAGGGCAGAGTTTTTTGTCCGGGTGGAAGTCTCTTATGGATAAATCCAAATCACCCGAACAATTTGTAACCATTTGGATAAGTCTTTTAAAACGCCAGATTCGAAGAAATGCTTACTTTGGTTGCCCAATCGCTAGGTTTATGTCGAGTAGTGAAAAAAGTTCAGAAAGTCCTAAGATCGCCAAACGAATGATTGAATCCTGGGTATTGGCCTTGGCTGACTTCCTTTTTTCCTTTGAAACAAATGACAAATCCCAAAACCGCCATATACAAATTAGGGAAAAAGCAGAAGAAAAAGCCAAACAATTCATTAAGATCTTTCAAGCCAATTCTCAGTTGTTTGTGATAACCCATGAGATTTCTTTTGTCGAGGAAATGGAAAAAGAAATGTTGGATTTATTAAAAAAGTAGGAAAGCTCCAGGCAAGCATTAAAAAATGGACATATCAGGTGTTAATAATGTGAATCAAAACTCGCTTTCTTTCTTATCGCTGTTTACCGAATGGTTAGCCAGTCATTTTACTGAGTTTCCAGAAGGTTCCCAGTTATTCCATTCTTTCATTGAATTTCTGAACAAAAATGATTTTCATATTTTGCGAGCCAATATTGGAACGAAAACACTCCATCCCCAAGTAGACACAATCAATCACCTTTGGTTTCCAGAAGCAACAGAAGACATTTTGAGAGTACTTCCGCAGAATAGGCGCTTTTCTCGAAAAACGGTTTCTTTTCCTGGAGGTGATGTGATTGAAACTCGATGGTTCATTGGAAACATTATGACGGAAATCTTCCAATCGTCTCCGATTGCCCTAGCCCTGAGAACAAAAGAGCCCTATCGATATCTAATTGCAGAAGACAAGAATAGATACAAAGAATCAAAAGACTATCCTTATTCGGTACTACCAGATTTAATTGCTTTAGGAGCCACAGACTATATCGTAATTCCTGTTCTATTCCCTTCCCAAGGCTTTGTTTATATGTCTTTTGCGACAAAACGTATGGGAGGATTTAGTGAAGAACAAATCCAAGGCTTGAAGACTTTTGCTCCCCTATTTGGAGGTTTTTGGGAACGGTATGTCCTAAAAGAATTACCAAACACTTTGCTTAGATTGTATTTAGGAAAACATACTGGACCCCTTGTGTCTTCAGGAAAGATTTTAAGAGGAGAAGCCGAATCAATCAATGCTGTCATTTGGTTTTCCGACATTCGAAAATTCACAGAAATTTCAGAACGGCTATCGGGTGATAATGTAATCGAACTCCTCAATGTTTACTTTGAAACGGTCATCCCTGAAATCGAAAAAGCAGGCGGTGAAGTTTTAAAAATGATTGGGGACAGTGTCCTTGCCATTTTCCCTCTAGACCAAAATGCCTTTCATCCGCGATTGCGAGCAATAATAACCGCTAAACGAATCTCAAAGGAATTGGCAAAGTCAAATCTTTATCTAGAAGAGAAAGGCTTTCCATCCATTCAACATGGTATTGGACTTCATACTGGAAAGGTCCTGTACGGAAACATCGGTTCTGCGGAACGAATGGATTTCACGGTCATAGGAAATGCTGTCAATCTGGCAAGTCGAATCTCATCTCTTTGTGGCAAACTGGATTACCCTATTTTGGCAAGCCAAGAGTTTACCCAAGGGATCAACTTAGATTGGAAAAACCTGGGCAACTTTCGGTTAAAGGGTATAGAAAATGAAATAGATATCTTTGGGCTGAAATTAGAGTCGAACTAGCCTGAAGACTAGTCAAATCCTCCAACCAATGAACAAAAGAGAGGAGGATTTATTCGATTTCGTAATGTCTATGTCACGAAATCGTAAAGCAAAATAGTTTCATTAAAATCCTTTACTTATTTTTTATTTTGGGTTTTTATTTACGAACTTGTGTTCATTTTCAGCATTTATAGCTTCCAAGACCTAGTCATGCTTAGTGCGACCATTTCAGGCCTTTCGATTTATGTTTGGCAGCTAAAAAAAAACCAATTAAAGATCAATGATTACGTTATAGTATTCATTGGTATAAGTATCTATATCTCAGGTTTTCTATACTGCCATTCTTGGATAGGAAAAGAAACATTTTGGGTCTATACTTTAACTCAGAATCTTGGTGCCTCATTCATTTCTTATGGCCTCATTTCAATTACGATGAGCTTATTGACTAATTTAGATCTAAAAAAAGAAAAATATCTAAAATCAATTAGTTTAATAATAATCTCTTTTTTATGTTTAGCGGAAGTGTCAACAAATTTCTATCGTGAGCCATTTTTTGATTCTAAAAATGAGTTTTTTAGAGCCTCACAAGATTTCAAAAATAGCATTTGGATTCAAATTGGGATTCTGTGTTTTAAACTTTGGGTGGTATTTCAAATTATTGTTACATATTTACTTTATTTTTTGAATCGAAACATTCTCTCCCCAGATCGTAAAAGAATTGCAAAATTTTTTATCGGAGCAATCAGCTTTCTTTTGATCATTGTTGCTTTATTAATTCTTTCAGATTCCGAACTGATATCCCCCGAATTATTTAAATTTACATTAGTAAACGGAAGTAACTTTATTGTTATATATATTCTTTTAATGGGGCTATACACTGAGTCAATTCCAATTAAGGTGGGATTGAAAACTTTACTTTTTAATCTAACAATACTTTATTTGACTATTTCTTTCATATCAAGCTTCTTAACAATCCAATACAATGACAATCTTTCAGATAAGTTCGATTTAGAGTCTGGATTTGTAAAGAATCAAATTGAACATGGAATTCGAAGTCCGGCAGTAAGCCTATCTGATTTTATTGCGAATAGATATTCGAAAGAAATTTTAATTAATAAAACAGAAATCCCTTTTATTTTTTTACCACCAGATAAACATTTCAATATGGGTAATTTAAAATTAATATCCTTAGATTCTGCTGTAGGAGAACCTAAATTATTTTTAATCAGCCATTTTCTAGCCAAAAATTCTGTTTATGTCATTGGAATCGATTATCTGAAGATAAGAAAAGAGACTAGTATTTATGTTTGGAAACTATTTATTGGATTCTTACTCTGTCTTAGTTTTGTATTTATAACATATCCATTCCTACATGAAAGAAACATAGTAACTCCATTGCTAAATTTATTAGAAGGCATTAGATCTTCCAAAGATGGAAGCATAGAATTTAAATCCATTCCCATTGCGGCCCAAGATGAAATCGGGGAAATTACAATAAACTTCAATGAAATGATGATTAAAATTAGGGATTACCAAGAAGGACTCGAAAACAAAATCAAAGCACGAACTCAGGAATTAATAGAGGCTGAGAGGATGGGAACTTTAGGCAAAATCTCTGCTAGTGTTGCCCATGAAATCAATAACCCTTTGGCGGCTATCACAGTTTGCTCCGATCGTTTACAAAAATCTCTCGAATCCAGCTATTGGACAGACCACAACGAACAAGAAAAAGCTCTTTTAAATAGTTTAATCACAAATCAGGAGATAAAAAGCCTTAGCCATACCGAAAAAAGGAAAACTCGTAAAGAGATAATGAGATTTTTAGAAGAATTTGAGATTGCCCAAGCCGATTATTTGGCGGACATTTGCATAGATATTGGAGTTTATTCGATCGATCCAATTTGGATTTCCTTTCTCAATGTCGAATCAAACCGTAGCTCTTTTGCAAGGTTTTTAGATAAAGCTGTTGCTTTACACCAAGTAAGAATTATCCAATTAGCCGTCCAAAGATCATCTAAATTAGTTACTTCTTTAAAGCATTACTCCTATTTGCCGAGTCAGCGCCAGAGATCGAAAGTAAAAATTAAAGACGGAATAGAAACTGTATTAACGATTTACTCCAATTTCTTTAAAAAAGGTATAGAGCTTTCCAAAGACTATTCAGTAAATCCCGAAATTGAAGGTGAACCAGAGGAGTTGATCCAAGTTTGGAGCAATTTAATTTTCAATGCAATCCAGGCTATTTCTGATAGCAATGGCAAAATCCAAATCACTTTAAGCGAAGATGATAAAAGAGCTTATGTTTCAATACAAGATTCTGGCACTGGAATTCCCCCTGAGAAGTTGGATAAGATTTTTCAAGCCTTCTATACCACCAAGGAAATCGGAGTTGGAACTGGACTTGGGCTTTCCATTGTAAAGAAGATAGTAGAGCAACACTCTGGAACGATAAGTGTTGAATCTAAAGTAGGAAGAACTGTTTTTAAGGTTTCATTACCTAAATTTGCAAATCAAAAGGAAAAAGTATGAATAAGAAGAAAGTAGTGCTTTGCGTAGACGATGAAGATTATATACTTTATTCTCTCAAAGAAACTTTGAGACAAGCTTTGCCAGAAGATTATCTTATAGAAACGGCAAGCAATGCTTTAGAAGCTGAAGAAATTATGGCTGATCTTCTTGAAAACAATGAAGAAATTCCAGTTCTTATCAGCGACCACCTCATGCCAAATAAGTCAGGAGCTGACTTAATTATAGATCTTCATAGGAAATTTCCAAAGATCAAAAAGATCCTCTTAACAGGTCAAGCGTCTACAGAGGCACTTGCCAAAGTGTTAAACGAACAATGTTTATTTCGCTTTATAGCTAAACCTTGGAATCCTCAGGATCTTGTATTAACTTTACAACAGGCAATTCGTTCCTATCAGATCGATCAAAGCCTCGAGGAAAAAAACTTCGAATTAGAAAAAGCATTATTGTACAATGCTGATTCTGGTTTTCCGAACTTTGAAAATCTAATTCGTTTGCTTCAAAATTTTGAGCAAAACAAAGAGCAAGTTTCAATATTTCTCATCAAAATTCAGTCGTATTCTAATTTGATTTCCGAATTTGGAATGAATATATACAATCGTCTTGTATTAGCATTCTTAGAGCTGATTAAATCTCAGATTAGCTCTCGTTTTCAAATCTTTCAAACTTCTCAAAACGAAATTGCCCTTTTGTACCAATTCAGAATTGAAGAAGCATTGCCTGAAATAAAGATTTTGCGTCAACGAGTCAAACAAGAAGGGATTCATTACGAAAATATGACTTTCTACTTAGATCTGTTATACTCTGCAGGTTCGGGTGGCTCTGATTCTTATTACAATGCAAAGCTTGCACTGTTTTCTCTTGATAGAAGTCAACCTAAAGACATAGCCTTGTATTCCAAAGAGATCTCAGTTGATACCCATTTAGAAAATTATCTTTTGAATTCAAGAATCCAGGAGTCACTTAAATTGGGTAAAGTGATTCCTTACTTTCAGGGAATTTACTCTAATCAGAAGAAAAAAGTTACAAAATACGAATGTTTAGCCAGAATCGCTTTACAAGACGGTCAAATTCTTACACCACATGAGTTTCTCCCCGTTATTCGATCCACTGGCAATTTGAATTTTTTAACGCTATGCGTTATGGAAGCTTGTCTAAAATTGATTTCAAAGAACAACGAGGTAGAGATTTCTATCAATGTCACAGAATCCGATCTAGAATCTAAATCCTTTGCATCATGGGTTGAAGGAAAACTGAATAGTTTTGGAATCGCGCCTTCCCGAATTACTTTTGAGGTCCTTGAAGATATCGATTTCTTAACACACAAACATAGTCTCTCAACTTTACGAAGTTTAAAGGATCTAGGTTGCAAAATTGCTCTTGATGACTTCGGCATTCGTGATTCCAATCTAGCCAGACTGCTCGATTTAGAGCCCGATTTTATAAAGATAGATGGAATTTTTATAAAAAATATAAATACGAATCACAAATCTAAAACTTTAGTAAAAGGAATCACTGAATTAGCACATAGCATTGGTTCAGAAGTCGTAGCTGAATATGTTAGCTCAGAAGAAATTCAATTGGAAGTTGAAGGTTTAGGTATTGAGTATTCCCAAGGATTTTTCCACTCCGAACCTAGACAATTAGTTTTCTAAGAGTAACCTTGCTTTATCAGCCAAATGTTGGTATAGACGAAACAAATTCACTCTAAACATTTATTTCCTCAATCTTGCTATACTGTTTTTATATAAATTCCTTCCATTTTTCTTGCTTCCTTTCTAATTCTTTTAGATAGGATTCTTCGGCCGTTTTTGCCTGATCCACATAATCAGAAAAGGTGACTCGCAATTATGGGGGAGATCTCACATCAAAGTAAAAATCAACTGGTGGTGACATCGGTTGTGGATTTCCCGCACGGTCAGTATAACCGGACACGCCTACACTTATCCTTTCGCTAAATGGAAAAACTGTTGAAGGAGTAAAAATTAACGAATTCCCTGAAATAGCTACGGAACCAGAAATTGGCCCATTGGTATCGTTTACTTCGAATTTCGCCGTAGAACCAGCCAAAATCGGTTCATTAAAAGTAATTGTTATACTTGTCGACTCGTTTACGTCTGTCTGACTAGATTCGGGCAAAGAAGACACAAAGGAAGGAGGCGTTCCATCTCCCGTGTAAGATACTTCTCTATTCAATGTCAAGGAACCAATCGTAACACATACTAAAATCTTTTGAAGACCTACGGATACCTCGGACTTTTGAATTTGAGCAGTCGTTCCTGTTGCAGAATAGATTCCATTTGCTATTTGAGTACCAGTACTGCAATCCCCAGTTGCAAAATTCTTTCGGATTGTATATTCTCCATCAGAGCTATTGTTCGATACATTGATATCTAGGAAAAAATTTTGATTTAGTATAACGAAAGACCTGCCACCCTGAATACTCGCAAATAAAGTCGGCGATGTTGTAGTTGTGCTCCCCGAAGTTGCGCTGGTCCCAGCAGTAGCCGATCCAGAACTTGCCGTAGTAGTGGTTGCCGCGGTCCCTGTCGTAGTGGTTGTCGTAGCACTAGGATACTGGACAGATATTCCAGATATGCTGGTAAATTGGTTCGAAAGTGAGGAAAAAACCAAATCGCTGATCACTAGGTTTCCACTGCTCACAGAAACAATGGGAGCTTTTCCGTCTTCAGTGACCGTAATGGATAGAATTCCCAGCTCTTGCCCTGTTGTAGAAACAATTCGCAGTCTATACGTTCCACCGATAGTGAGAATTCGAAAGTTCCCTTGTGCATCTAATTGCGTCTGAGTGGTTTGAGTGTTTCGAATGGAAGAGGAGGAAACTATACTCGAAGACTGCCTTTCCACTGTTAAGTTTGCTCCAGAAAAAGAACCAACGCCTTGGGATTCCGAAATTTTCCCAGAGAGACTGAGGGTTGCTAAGTTCGAAACCGTGCTAGTCGTTGACCCAGAAGGATTTAATAAAGAAAGTCCAAGAAGGCTCGAAACATTCGCATTTGCTTGTTCTAGAGTTGGTGCCACTAAACTTTGGATAATCGGGCTGTAGTAACAATTTTGGAATGTAAAGAATGCGAAGATAAATTCAAAAAATTTTCTTACAGTAAAATTCATATCTTGGATCCTAAACTCATTTCGATTTTTTCCCTTTTCGGAGAGCGTTCTCCAATTCTTCAGAAAAGGCCTTTTCTTCCTCTTCTTCCTGGATCCTTCGCTCTTTTTCTATTCTATCTAACAGTTCTCTTCTAACTTTTTCTCTTCCTTGCGTAAAATTATTCTCACAGCTTTCCACAACTAAAGTGCGACGGCTGAGGCTAAAAACAAAGCCTCCCAATGCCGTGAAAGCCGTATCGACCCAAGTGGATTCACTGCGAATCCGAAAACTGCTTCCATCTTGGGGCAAAATGCCTGAAAGATCCGGACGGGTTAAGGGAAAAGTTCCAAAAAGCCAAAAATATTGGCTCACCGAGGCAGCATCCTCGCATTTATCCCCCGCTCCAGCCAAAACAAGGGGAAATTTAGGATCCTTTTGATAGAGGAGATACCATTCCGAAAACCCAGGCTTTCGAACCGAAACAACTGGGGAATTTTCCTGGGTTTGGGTCGTTGCTTTTTCGTGTTCCGGTTCTCTTGCGTTTCGCTCGTCTTCTTCCTTGGCTTCTTGTTCCTGCTTTTTCTCTAATTCTAATTTGCGGGCGAGGAGTCTTGCTTCCTCTTCTTTACGGAT
>JAIXRB010000116.1 GCA_027485405.1 Leptospiraceae bacterium
CAATCAGGAAATCCAAACATTCTTATCAATGATGCATTGACGAGAGATAGAGCCAATCCAAAAGACCCGACTTCTATCCGATTCAGAGAAGAAAAGAACGGTCTGAAAGATATTTTTGACTCCACGTTTGCTTATAAATACAATACAAAATTCGGGAAAGTTGTCACTGGAGCCTTTATCGCTAACAACCCCAACTACAATGTTGGTGTTGGTGATTTTATAGCAGGTATAGAGTTCCCTTTCCTGAAAGCTTTGAACCCTGCGTTCACTTCTTACTATAGAGTTTCCTCGGAAGGCGGGGGCGGTGGAAATGGGACAAGCAATCATAGACTGTCTTTCAGCCATAAGCTTTTGGAGGACAAAGAGTTTAATATTACCTTAAGTTTAGCCGCAGGGTATCAATACCTAAATAATCTATCAGACAGAAGGAGTGGTTTCTCGGACATTGCCCCAAAAGTTCAGTTTAACTATGGCGGTATGTTTCTGAGCCTTGTTGACATGATACGCCCCGATTCTAGTCTATGGGACACAACGACCGGTTTTGGAACCGCCGGTGTTTACAGGGATAACAATCATCGGGACGGGCGAGTCGAGGATCCTTCAAAAGTTCATGGTCTACAGAATCAAATAGTCGTAGATTCAATTAGCAGATTTTTGGACAATTACAGTGCCATGAATTCTGGAGCAGACCCCACTGGATTTGGACGGGAGGCTATTAAAACGCAGCTCATTCAAAATTACCAACAGCAAAAATTTGTTGTCCATGTTTTGCATTTCACGATTGGTTATAGCTTAAAGTTTTAGTTCAATCATGGTATTGCACGCTTTGTCGTAAATTCCATTACATCTTTTCCGATGCCGTAAAAGTAAAGTAGTAGATGCTAATATTCCAAAATATATAGTAGTATACTGATATGCTTGAAAATATGAAGATCACAACTCGATTGGTGAGCTCCTTTTCTTTGGTCGTAGCTATTCTATTAGCTGTTATAGCGACAGGTTCCATTAACTTAGCTCGTTTTCAAACAGCTAATGGTTGGAACATTCACACCTACAAGGTTCTTCAAGAGACTAGTGAGATATTAGCGGCACTAGTTAATATCGAAACCGGTCAACGCGGATTTATGATAACAAATAAAGAAGAATTTTTGGAGCCTCTTATTGCTGGCAAAGAAAGTTTCAGAAAACATTTTGATATTGTAAAGAAGCTGACATCTGATAACTCAGAACAGCAGATGCGATTAGACGCACTTAATGACAGTTATAATTATTGGATGAAGAATGCGGTGGAAGTCAGTCTTGCCAAGCGTCGTGAAGTCGGTTCAGATTTGAGGCGATACGAAGATGTAATCTCGATCGCGGGCGACGGAAAGAAAGGAATGGATTCTATGCGCTTCATTCTATCAGAAATCGACGGTGCCGAGCGCACGTTACTTGAATCTAGATCAAAAGAAATGGAATCCCTAAGTTCATTTACTCAAGTAACTCTTTTTGTCGGCGGTTTTCTTGGCAGTGTTCTTGCCGCTGTTTTTGCATGGCTTACTATTTCCAAGATTCTTAGCCAGCTTGGAGGCGATCCAACATCTGCAGTATTAGTGGCTAACAAAATATCTGAGGGCGATCTAGATATTTCCTTTGAACTTAAGGCAGACGATACCAAGAGTGTTTTGGCCGCCATGAAGAGAATGGCCGAATCGATAAAGGCACTCGCCACAGACGCCAATACACTTGCGAAAGCGGCACAACAGGGCAAACTGCAGATGCGAGCAGACTCGGTTCGCCACCAAGGCGAATTCCGCGCTATCATAGACGGCATCAACAATACAATGACCGCGATGAGTGAACCAATAGCTGACGTTAAACGTGTTATGGCGGCAGTGGAACAGGGCGATTTGTCGATTTCGATAGATGCTAATTACCAAGGTGATTTCGGTGAATTACAAGCTAGCGTTAACAATTCAGTAGCGAAACTTTCAGAAACCATCAGTCAAGTGACAATGTCCGCGATTGAATTAACCAATGCCTCCACTCAAGTATCTGCCACCTCGCAAAGTTTGTCACAAGCTAGTTATGAGCAAGCATCTAGTCTAGAGGAAACCACTGCGGCAATAGAAGAAATGGCGGCATCTGTTTCCCAAAACAGTGAGAACGCCAAGACAACAGAGGGTATGGCTCAAAAATCAGCAAAAGACGCTTTGATGGGTGGCGAAGCGGTAAAATCGACAGTGGAAGCAATGAAGGCCATTACTGGAAAGATTGCAGTTATAAACGAAATTACTTCACGAACAAACTTGCTCGCGCTCAACGCGGCTATTGAAGCGGCACGTGCCGGAGAGCAGGGCAAAGGATTCGCCGTGGTGGCTTCGGAAGTTCGAATACTTGCTGAACGTAGCCAAATTGCCGCACAAGAGATAGGCGCATTAGCAAAAAACAGCATGCAGACGGCAGAAAGTGCAGGCACCTTGCTCGACACCATGGTACCATCTATTCGAAAGACCGCCGAACTAGTTCAGGAAATCACATCCGCATCGAAAGAGCAATCTGCTGGTACTGGGCAAATCAGTAATGCCATGTCCAGTTTGAATAGCGCAACACAACAGAACGCCGCTTCGGCGGAAGAACTTTCGGCAACTGCGGAAGAATTAAATGCCCAAGCGAAAAACCTGCAAGACTTGATGGCTCAATTCAAAATCAATCGCGGCTAAAAGCCATCACCTAATTGATATAAAACTTTAGATTGTGTTTTGCCTTTCAAGAAGACTTCACCTCTGTTTTTAATGGGAATGTCCTTTAAAAAAGTGATCACCTCTTCGGAGGCGAGAATCTGAGAAGAAAGTTCCTTGTTCATTTGTTCAATGCGGGAAGCTACATTCACCACATCGCCGATCACAGTGTATTCCTTTCTTTCTGAAGAGCCTACATTTCCAGTGATCGCTTCACCACAATGAAGACCGATTCCAAAGTTAAAATTCTGAATATGCTCATTTTTAATCAGACGGTTCAATCTATTTCTTATATCAAGCGATGATTTGACTGCATTCAAAACATCTTCTCCTTCTGAGAGAGGTGCACCAAAAACTGCCATAAAACCATCACCTAGAAATTTGTTTATGATCCCATTATGAGCATTCACTGATTCGATTGATTCAGTAAAAACTTGGTTGAGAAAACGAATTAGAGCCTTTACATCCATTTGTTCCGAGAGCGAAGTAAAGTTTCTAATATCAAAAAATAAGATGCAAACATGTCGAATCTCTCCTTCTCTTTCCTCTGTTTGCTCTAGAAGTCGATTTACAACGGCAGGCGAAACATGTTGACCAAAGATATGGCGAATCTGGATCTTTTCTTTTTCCGCTCCTAAGGTGGATTGAATGGCTGATTTGATCTGTCTTGCCACAAAAGCTGAGATAAGGCCTGAAATCAGCAGTATATTGGATTTAGCAAAGTAGATAAATTGTCCAGCAAGCAGTGGATCTAGTTTTTCTTTGGGAGTAATGCTCAAAAGATAGTAAGCGAGTATGTTGAACTCGAAAAAGCTAACGAACCCAATGAACACCGCTAATTTTTCATTCAATCGAAGAGTAGCTAGAATCAAGAATATAAAATATACAAATTCAGGAGGAGTTGCAAAAACCAAAACAGGAACTGGATAGTTTAATGAAAAGAAAAGTAAGGCGCAAGTTGGTATAGAAGACTCGATAAAGCCACTCAAATATAAGATGCCTTTGTGAACCTTCTTTCCTTCGTTTACTTTTCTTTGAAAATATAGCCAAAGAAGACGAGCATAGAGCGCATTTGCAAAAAAATAGACCGCCGGAACCCAGTAAGGGAAGTCATCATCTGGAAGAAATTCTAAAAAGGACTTTCGAATGAGACTAACTTGGACAGAAAAAAGAACTGCTCCAATGAAAAAGAACCAAAAAAGAATTTTGGTTCTTATAATTTCTGATTTTAGAAGTTCCTTTTCAAAGCTTAAATCTAATTCGGAGCTTCGAAAGAAAAGTTTATTTATCGCAACTGTTAGTCGCATTATTGAATTGGATTCGTTCTTCTTCGTTTGAGATCTTTTTGCCTAAATTGCTTTGCATTTGAAAGCAAGAGAATTTTTGCCCTTTACCTGCGGCGGCATTAGTAAAGCACTCACATACAGCTGCTATCTTTCCGTCCATAGAATCGGGAGGGTTCTTTTCTGTAGGAGATGCCATCATGTCCCTTTCACATACCTGAAGATTTTCCGAATACTTGTTATAGTCTTCTGAGTCTTTTTTCAAGGCTTTGACATGCTTTTCTCTTAGTTGTAAGCATTTCTTTTTATCTTTTTCAAAATTAGAAGTTTTTGCTTTTTTTAAACAATTGCAAAGTTCTTCTGATTTTTTGTCCGGGTTGGCCTGTAAGGAAAGGGTGAAAAAAAGAATTAGAAAAAATAGATGTTTCATTCCATTGAATGGATTCCAAAAATAAAAATGGTCAATCTATTTTTTGACTATGTTTTCGTAGCACTTCAGAGATGTCTTTAACTCCATATGGCTTGGACAAAAAGTCATCAAACCCAGCTTTGATACAATCTACCCTTGTTTCTTCAAAGGCATCAGCTGTTAAGGCAATCATTTTTGGTTTTTTCCATCCACTATCTTCTAACTCGAAAGCTTTTGCTAAAAATTGAAAACCCGTCATTTCAGGCATATGTAAATCAACAAAAATATAATCGAAAGCTAACTTTTGTATCAAATCAAAGGCTTCGGTAGGATTTGATTTCAAAGTGTACTTTTGTTGGAGTTGCTGTAAAACTTTTTCAGCAACTAAGAGATTCACCTTGTTATCGTCTATAATCAAAATGGAATACCGATGTTGCAGGAGGTTTTGGATTTCGTTTGAACTTTCAATTTTGGGCAATTTTTCAATAAATGGAATTGTGACTATAGCTTTTGTTCCTTGGTTTTCCTTGCTTTGGATGACAATACTTCCATTCATCAATTCTACTAAGTGTTTACTGATGGAAAGCCCCAATCCAGTTCCTTGGATCTTTACCGTTTTACTCGAGTTTTCTTGGCTAAATCTTTGAAAAATTTCTTTTTGGAATTCTTCTGAAATTCCAATTCCAGAATCTTGAACCTCGATTGCAATTAGGTGGCTCTCCTCATCTTTTTTTAAAACTTTGACTGAAAGGTCGATTGATCCTTGTATGGTAAACTTAATGGCATTGCTGATCAGATTTGCAATGATTTGTCGCAGTCTATTCTTGTCTGCAAAGACATACTTGGGAGTCTCCGGATCTATACTTATAGATTCGTTTAAATTCTTAAGTCGTATTCGATCGCTAAAGAGTTTTAGAATTCCGTGCAAAAAGTATTTAAACTCAAAAATGCTTGGAAAGAGCTGAACTTTTCCTGCTTCTAATTTTGAAATATCCAGAATGTCATTGATGATCACAAGAAGACTCTCTCCTGATTCAGCGACTGTTTTTAAAATAGACCTTTGGTCGGGATTCAAAGGAGTCTGTAGCAAATATTCAGTGAGTCCCAAAATTCCATGCATTGGTGTTCTGATTTCATGGCTCATATTCGCAAAGAATTTTGATTTAGAATCTAACGCCCGTAGTGCATTTTGTTCTGCATTCTTTTCCTTTGTAATATCAGTGTGAGTGCCTGTAAATCGAATCACTTCACCCGCACTGTTTCGTTTAACAATACGTCCTCGATCTAAGATATAGCGCCAAGTACCATCTTTGTGTTGCATCCGATGAACGTTTTCATAAAAATCTGTTTTTCCTTCCATATGAGCTTGGATATCTTCGAAGCAAGATGCCAGATCATCTGGATGGACTTTGGATGACCAAGTTTCCAGTTTTTGTTCGATTTCACGGAAAGAATAACCCAACATTTCAGCCCATCGTTCATCAAAAATCACATCATTGGTGACCGGATTCCAATCCCACATTCCAAGTCTTGTGCCTTCTAAAACGAGGTTTAGGCGTTCGCTAAGCTCAAATAGTCCTTGTATTCTCTTTTCTTCCCGAGTAACAACTTTTAATTGTATAAAAGATTCTGTGAGAGTATTCTCAATCCTTTGCAAACGGATATAAAGTGGGATAGAATCTAAAGTGAGATCCAGAATGACTTCATCTTTCTCTCCCGAAAGAAAGCCGCCTTCTGATTCTAAAGTTTTGAAAAAGAAAGAGTCGTGTTCAATGAGAACCATAGGCTCCTCAACCTTGTTGAATATATCCTTAGGATCAAAGATTCTTAAACTGGACGCTGTGAGAATAGCAGGGTAGGTCCAATGCTCATTGAGGAGATTCAAAGGATTTTTCGCTTCCATTGATAAATAAAGATTCTCAGGCAATTTTCTAGGCATTCTACTCCTTGTAAAGGAGATAATTGGAACTAAAGGTCTTATGAAAATTTAGCTTGAAAAAGAAATAAGATACGTTAAAACCTAATAGCTTATGGAACCAACTAATATCTCACCAACTAGAGGAAACGGAAAAGACATCCTCTTGCAGGCTTTTCATTGGAATTTGGTTAAGACAAGTGGAACTGGAACCCTTTCCAATGTAAAACTATCTTGGTACGCAATTTTAACCCAGCAGGCAGAAAAGATCAGAGACTTGGGAATCACTATCTTGTACTTGCCGCCTCCTTGGGTGGATGACTCGGAATGGAAAAGTGGAGAAAAGCATGGAGGTGGAGAGGGGTACTTTTGGCGGGACTTTGATTTGAACTCTCGCTATGGAACCAAGCAAGAATTAATTGATCTAGTAAAAGTTCTCCATTCCTTTCGCATAAAAGTCATTGTAGACATTGTCTTGAATCATAGAGATCGATTTCGAATGCAAAAGGATGTTTGGGAGTATCCTGGTCCCGCTTGGAGAGTTTCCGGCAATGATACAGGCGGCGCTTTTTTTGACGGAAGTTGCGATTTAAAGATAGATCGACCTGAGGTGTATAGCCGATTCCAGTCGGCTTTGAACGAACTTTTAGATGAATGCCATGTGGATGGATGGCGCTGGGATTTTGTTTGGGGGTATCACCCTAAAGATGTGTTTAGTTTAATAAAAGACACCACAAAACAAGAATACTTTTCTGTCGGCGAATACTGGCAGGCGGCTAGCATTCAGGACGATCCTATGTTCCAAAGATATGGTTCAAATGAGCGTTCCAGAATATTGGGATGGGCTAAAGAATCAGGTTGTTGTGTCTTCGATATGGTACTAAAGAAAGAGATCAATTCAGGAAATGCTAATTATTTAAAGTACGGCTTGAATCTTAGCCACGATCCCAAAGAAAGAGAATTGGTTGCCACTCTCGTAGACAACCACGACACAGGAGCATCCCCATTCTCTCCGGCAAACGGTTGGGGGCAGAGAGTTTGGGAATGTCCCGCCTTTTTCAAATCTAGAGCCTATGCCTTTATCCTCTCTACTCCGGGAACACCTTGCGTGTATTGGCCAGATTATTTTGACTGGGGCTTGACTGAGATCAAAGACTTGATCCATATCCGTAAACAAGCAGGTATTACATTTAATTCGGAATGGGTCGATTTAACTGAGAAATATGGTGGATTTGCCGCCATTCTTAAAAATGAAAAAAAAGAAGAAGCTTTGGCTATCTCAATTGATTCAGGTCTTCATGATCCAAGTTCAGATTGGAAGGTTGCGGCTGAAAAGATTGGAGAATGGACGGTCTGGCTTAGGAAATAAAAAAAAGAAAACCAATTAATGATTGTTTGATAAATCGACTAAAGTCCCACTTGGATTAAAAGAGGACAATATGTCACACGCAATCGTATGGTTAGACACAAAACATGCAAAGATTTTCGAATTCACAGAGACTACCAAGGAAGCTCATGGTGTTGCCCGAAAAGAACACCATACACAACATCACTCTGGAGGTGCAGACCAAGAATTGGAAAAGAAGTACTACCGCGCACTTTCCTTAGATCTTTCTGGCTATAAGGAGATAATGTTAGTTGGGCCTGGTTTAGGAAAAGATCACTTCAAGAAGTATTTAGAAGAACACAATAAAGATTTAGCGAAAAAGATCATTGGTGTAGAAACCGTTGACCATCCATCAGAAAATGAATTGATAGCCCTTGCTAAAAAATTCTTTAAGGCTCATCATATTCTCATCTAATTTAGCTTAACTTACATTTAATTCAAATCTCATAAATCGACAAAGACTTAAATCCAGATCTACCTTCTCGGTTGATAATCGATATTGTTTCAGTCCTTTTTCCTGGTTCGATGTTAAAGATCAACTGATCCGAAATTTCTCTGCAAATGTATAGGCCACGTCCATGGGAGTCTTCTAGGCCTTTGGGAAGGCCTGTGGCTTCGTCTGTGCTAATATGACGGTCTAAACGATGCAAAATCTCTTCTTTCCGTAGAGAACCAAAATGGTCTCGAACCACTACAAACATCGATTTTTCTGTGGACCCATAGCCGACTTCGAAATAGTCCTCTTCGGCGAGGGTGATGTTTTCCAAAGGCACAACCATATCATGGGAGGGAATTTCAAATTGGTATTTGTAATCCCCACTATCATTGCGGGGAGCTCGAATCATTGCGTTGCTAGTCAATTCTTCCAAAACTTGCTGGATGGATTTTGGAGCTCCCAATTGAATTAGATGTTTTGCTATCTTCCCACAGAGAATGACTCGGTCTCTATCCGAACCTACTTTTCGGAAAATGATTCCATTGGTGGGAGGAGGATCAAAGCTCATAGTCATTTGGTGTTCAATGATCTCAAAACTGGAATCAAAGTATTTTTCGACACCAAATATGTCCTTTGTGATCAATTTATCTACTAAAACCTCTATTAGATGAATGTCTAAGAAAGAATACTTTGGTATGATGTTCCAGATTTTGTATTCTTTGGCATAATGTACGTATTCATTGATATTGTAAGCCGTCATCAACGCATAGATAACCGTCGGGTACTCTTTCTGGATAAAACGAACTATATCTATCCCGGACTGTCCTGGGAGTCTTATATCCGTTATGCACAGGTCGATTTTTTCATTTGTTAGATTCCAAACAGCCTCTTCAAAATTCTCCGCTCCGACCACTTTGTATTTTATGGATAGGAGATCCATTATGGCTTCTCTAATCGAGTGAATGTCCTCTACAATAAGAATTGTTTTATCCATTAGTTTGAATCCATTTCCTTATTCTGCAAAGGCAGATTAATGGTAAATTTAGTTTTTCCCCCATGGGATTTAACTGAAATGCTTCCGTTGTGCTCTCGAACGATGCTATGGCAAATCGATAGTCCAAGCCCTGTGCCGGTCCCAGATTTGCTATTGGTAAAAAATGGATCAAAAACTTTCTTTAAGATGGGTTCAGGAATTCCCCCCGCATTGTCTTCTACGAAGATATGCATTTGTTCTTTGGACTTACGCAATTCGATTTGAATTTCTCCTGGCCGATAATCAAACGCCTGCAAAGAGTTGCGAAACAAATTCATAAACAGTCTTTCTATTTTTGGAGGGTGAAATGGAAATTGAAACTCTTCCTCAAAAATTACGTTCCAAACTATGTTTTTACACAAATGAGGATAAAGGCGGACAACTGTATCTCTTGCTCGATTGATCGTCTCTACAAGATTCCCGAGACTAACCTTAATTCGATCATTCTTAGCAAATGAGATGATATCAGAAACGATCATTGCCGCTCTAGACATATCTGTTTTTATCATTTCAAGTTTCTTTGTGATGAATTCAGAAGTGGCATTTGACCAATTTGCTTGCAGATTCTGTATGGTCAGACTTATGCCGGTTAGAGGATTGTTTAGCTCGTGCGCAATCCCTGAAACTAAAATTCCCAGTGAAGCCAAGTTTCTCATTCTGAGTGACTCTTCATCTTTTTCTTTGACTTCGGTAATGTCTGAAATTTTCTCAACAATCCAAGACTCACCTTCGTTCTTTGGATAAGGGTAAAATTCGATGTAAAGAGTTTGCTTTCTCTGGTTTGTATGGAAGAAAATTTCCCTCGAAATAGGTCCTTTGTTTCTACTTTTCAAAAAATGCGATTTATCGACGGTGTTTTGGTGTTTTGCCACTGGGCAATACGGACAAATTTCCTTCCTCCCATAGAGCACTTCAAAACAATGAGCACCGAGTACCGACTTAAAGGAGGGTTTTTGCGTGAACAGTATAGTCGATTGATTGGCTCGCATAATGCGAAACTTTTCATTGATTAAAACAATTGGTTCTTGGACAACGTCGTAGATTGCTTCTAGCTCTCTCGACTTTTCGACAATTTTGTCGGAGTCCTTCATTTCAATACTTCAGAGAGCCCTGGAGTTCTTTTAAAACCTTTCTATGTTTAGAGTTGGCTTCCGCCTGTTGCATGGCAATTACCGTAGAGAGTTGAGAGTGAAAATCCAAAAGGAATTTAATATAAAAATCTCTCTTAAAATTGTTTCTTTCCGGTTTGTAATCTTCATTGGAAAGATCAGACAAGAGATATTCGTTTTTGCCTTCTAAACCTGCAAAGGTTAGTTGCATATCATTCATGTTGGGATCCAAGGGAGTTGGATCTTTTATGGATGTTTTGGATTTTTGTTGGATCTGTGTGTCTTCGTTTGTTATATGAATTTCGATTCGAGAAAGCGTGCTTCCATTGAATTCTAATAAAATTGTCTTTTCTTCCGAATTCTTTAATCTACTTTTATCTTTGTGTTCTGTCTCGACATAGTATTTGGTTAATTTTAACCCAGTTCGGTTAGGATAAGATCCAATGAATTGGATGGCAGTGTTCGCCGGCAATGCTTTGATTTTTTCAACGGAGAGGAGTTCTTTTGCCCGAGTCAATTCTTGGTAGAGAGAAAGGATTTGACGGTCTAGATCTTTCTCTCTGTTGTCTTGGGGAGACTGTGCAAAGCTCCCAAGACTTAAAAAAAGTAAACTACTGAGGAGGAGTTTTCGCATCTTGAGAATCCACAGGTGCAGATTCGAGCGCTGGTGGAAGCTCCAGTAAGGGAGCCTCTTCTTTCTTTGCAAAAAGAAAGGAAAGACCAAGGGAAAGTAAAATGAACAGAACTGCCGCAATACGAGTTGTCTTCGTCATTACATCAGCTGTGGAAGCTCCAAAAGGACTTTGGCTAGCTGAAGAGCCGCCAAGTAAGTTTCCACCTCCACCTTTTCCCGTTTGGATCATAACAAGTAAGATCAAAAATAGAGAGGTTAAAATGAACAGAGTGAGTATTGTTCCAGTAAAAAAACCCATAATCGCAAATCTCCTTATGCGTAAACCAATGCTAAAAAGGAATCGAGCTTTTGACTCGCTCCGCCAACTAAGCCGCCATCTATGTTTGGCTTTCCCAATAAAGCCTTTACGTTATCAGGCTTAACAGATCCACCATAGAGGATTTGCATTGATTCAGCAATGCTCTCGGCTCCCACAAAAAGACCAGAGATTTCTTTTCTGATGAATTGATGCGCTTCTTCGGCTTGCTCAGGGGTTGCAACTTTTCCAGTTCCAATCGCCCAAACTGGTTCGTAGGCTATGACCAAGTTTTTAAATGCCCCACTTTCAATTCCACCCAAAGCCTCTTTGATTTGGCTAGCTAGCACAGCAAACGTCTGTTCTGCTTCGCGCTCGGCAAGTGTCTCACCGACGCAGTAAACCACCCGGTATCCTTGTTTTAGAAAATAAGCAATCTTTCCATGGCAAATAGCATTAGTTTCTTTCAGAAACTGTCGTCTTTCCGAATGCCCAACTAAAATTGTTTTGATTCCAATTTCTTTCAACTGGTCAGGAGAGAGTTCTCCAGTCATAGCATTCAAAGGAGAAGGGTAAGCATTTTGAGCTCCCACTTGCATGCTGGATCCGTTCGCCGCATACGAAACTTCGGCTAAATGAAGTTCAGTTGGGAAAACCATTACCTCATGCGAAGACGGCTTGCTTGCAAGAGCCGTCGCGATTCCAGTTGCCAAAGCCTTTGCTTCTGCCATTGTTAGGTTCATTTTCCAATTGCCGGCTATAATTTTTTTTCTCATGGTTCCTCTATTTTTGTATCAAACACTGCACTCCAGGAAGTGTCTTTCCTTCCAGGAATTCCAAACTAGCTCCACCACCCGTAGAAATATGAGTGATTTTATCGGCAACTCCTGCTTTGTTGATGGCGGCAATAGAATCGCCACCACCGACCACAGACTTTGCTCCCGATTTTGCAATTGCCTTTGCGATCTCCAAAGTTCCTTTAGAAAATCGCTCTTGTTCGAAAACTCCCATCGGTCCGTTCCAAAGGATGGTTTTCGCACTTTTTATGACTTTTACATAGTTTTCAATTGTTTTTGGACCTATGTCCATCCCCATCCAACCATCGATGATTCCCATTTTATCTACAGTCTTTGTTTTACTTCCTTCTTCAAACTTTTCTGCAATTAGGTGATCCACTGGGAGCTGTAAGTCTATACCTTTGATCCCTGACTGGTCAATGAGTTGAAAAGCTTCTGACTCATAGTCTTTTTCAAAGAGGGACTTACCGATTGGCACTGCACGGGATTTCAGAAAAGTATAAGCCATCCCACCCCCGATCAATAGGTGGTCAACTTTACTAGAGAGATTTTTGAGAATGGCGATTTTAGAGGATACCTTAGATCCTCCTATCAATGCTACAAAAGGTCTGGGCGGTTTGACTAGTAAGGAACTTAGCATCTCGATTTCTTTACGCATCAATAGTCCAGCAAATGCAGGGAGTAAATGGGCAAGCCCTTCGGTCGAAGCATGAGCACGGTGAGCGGCTCCAAATGCGTCGTTGATATAAACATCAGCTAACTCTGCCAATTTTTTGCAAAAGGCTGGATCGTTTGCTTCTTCTTCTTTGTGGAAACGTAGGTTTTCTATCAAAAGAATTTCCCCGTCTTGCAAAGATTTGGATAGCTTAACTGCTTCAGGACCCACTACGGTCTCCGAAAAGTACACCTTCGTTTTGACCAGTTTCTGAAAGGCTTCGAACACTGGTTTGAGTGAGAAACTTGGGTCTACCCCACCTTTGGGTCTGCCCAAATGACTACCCAAAACAACCCGAGCCCCTTTTTTTATAAGGAGCTCAATCGTAGGAAGAGTCTTTTCGATTCGAGTCTGATCTGTGACTTGCCCATTCTCGATGGGCACATTGAAATCGACCCGTAAAAAGACTCTCTTACCTTGGAAGTTTTCATTTTCAATTTGGGGTAGATTCATTTTAACCTTTTTTTGACATATAACGAATCAAATCTACAACTCTGTTCGAATATCCCATTTCGTTGTCATACCAAGATACCAATTTGAAAAAGTTACCGTTCAATTCGATACAAGCGTCCGCATCAAAAATGGAAGAAAGAGTCGAGCCAATAAAATCGTTTGAGACTACCATTTCTTCTGTGTAACCTAAGAAGCCTTTCATGGCACCTTCGGAAGCTTCTTTCATTTTCTTTTTGATTTCGACTAGATTTGTTGCTTTTTCTGTGCGAACAGTCAAATCAACTACAGATACATCAGGAGTAGGGACTCGGAATGCCATTCCTGTTAGTTTTCCATTGACTTCTGGGATACAAAGACCCACTGCCTTTGCCGCTCCCGTAGAAGCTGGGATGATGTTTTGCGCGGCACCTCGTCCCCCTCGGAAGTCTTTTTTGGAAGGTCCGTCTACGGTTGGTTGGGTTGCTGTCATCGCATGGATTGTGGTCATAAGTCCTTCCACGATTCCAAAATTATCTAATACAACTTTTACAATAGGAGCAAGACAGTTCGTAGTGCAGGAAGCATTAGAAACTACATGGTCACTGCCCGGATTGTATTTCTCATGGTTTACACCCATTACAAAAGTAGGGATGTCTTTGTCCTTTGCAGGTGCGGAAATAACTACCTTCTTTGCGCCCGCTTTGATATGCTTTTCGGCACCCACTCGGTCTGTGAAATGGCCTGTGGATTCAATCACATAATCAACTCCCATCTCTTTCCACGGGAGCTTTTCTGGGTCTCTTTCAGCAAACGTTTTAACTTTCTTTCCATTGATGATGATTTCATTGTCTGTGTGACTGACTTCGCCAGGGAACCTTCCGTGGGTGGAGTCGTATTTGAACAAATAAGCCAAGTTGTCAGGAGTGACCAAATCGTTGATCGCGACGAATTCGAGATTGGGGTCTGTTACCCCGGATCTAAGTACTAGTCTTCCAATTCTTCCAAAACCGTTGATTGCAATTTTAACCATATTGCCCTCCTAGGGCGAAAATCTTTCGTTTGAGATGTTTTTGTAACAGAATGCAGGAAGAAACTGGATTGTCAAGCTCAGTCTATCGACAAGTGGCAACAGTTCCATCCGAATTGTATTTTACCGAGGCACCAGAAGTGAATTGGAGATACAAAACTCCATCCACACAGACTTCATCATAGCCAAAATATTTTGCACAAGACCGAGAAAGTGACCCACAACCCAAAGTCAAAAAAGCAAGGAAAAGAAGATATTTTTTCATGAAAAGCAATCTCCCTCGACTTTCATTCTTTTGTATAGCTTTCTTTCTCGCAATCCACTTGCATTGCATACTTTTTACGGAAACCAGAAAAGTAGCTAACAAGCCAAATCCCAATCTAGACCAAAAAGTCTCCAAAATGCGCGTCTATTGGGTGGGACATGCAACCACTTTGATTCGAATCGAGGATAAATATATACTAACAGATCCAATTTGGAACTCGAACTTAGTAGGATTCTTCGGACGACATGTGGAACCAGGAATAGAATTGGAAAATCTCCCCGCATTAGATGCAATCTTAGTTTCCCATGCTCATTTTGATCATATGGACAATTTTACTCTGCGCAAATTGCCTAAGTCCACTCCGCTATTCTTACCCAAGGGATCACCAAATTACAGAGGCTATGGTTACAAAAGCATTCAAGAAGTGGAACCGTATTCAATCTGGGAAGAAAACGGTCTTCGCATTACGGCAATTCCAGCGCGACACTTTGGGGGGCGTTGGTTTTTTGACAATCTCTGGGATGGAGATCCGTATACTGGTTATTTGATTCAATACAAGGGCAAGTCTGTTTACTTTGCTGGAGATACAGGATACCAAAAAGAAGTCTTTGAAAAGGTTGGGCAAATAGCAAACTTGGATTTGGCAATTTTGCCTATGGGACCTTATCGCGGAATTGGTGGGGAACTGGGAAATCCGGTTCATGTGAATCCCTTTGGTGCTGTCCAAGCCTTTGCCGATACCAAGGCAAAGTTTATGATTCCCATGCATTTTGGAACGTTCTATACGGCTCCCGATACCGAATTTCCCTACATTATCGAAGCGATAGAAAAAAGTCCCTTGAAGGACAAGATACGTTTATTAAAACAAGGGGAATATACAGAATTTCCATAAGGAACCAATGGCAAAAAAAGCAATCGTACTATCGGGGGGCGGGGCAAGGGGAGCCTACCAAGCAGGTGTTTGGAAATACTTGCAGGAGAAAAAATGGAAGCCCGATATCATCTGCGGAACTTCGGTAGGTGCCATCAATGCATGTGCCATAGGCTCAGGGATGTCAGCCGAGCGCATCATTGAGCTTTGGTTAGATTTGAATAAGAAAAATGTAATGCGGATAACTTGGAAGAGCTCAGTGCTCTCGTTGTTTAAAAAAAATTCCTTTGCATTTGTCGATACATCTCCTCTTCGAGATCTACTTTTTGAAAAACTAGATTTTCAGGCTTTGAACGCAAGTGACCAAAAAGTTGTCATAACGGCTGTCAACATTCTGAACGCTGAGCTAGCCTTTTTTGAAAACCCAGAGCTTCGCATCGAACATATATTGGCATCATCTGCCATTCCTCTGCTATTTCCCTGGCAGTTGATAGGCGGCGTTCCGCATTGGGATGGGGGAGTGATGGCAAACACGCCAATCTTACCTGCTATATCCAAAGGTGCCGAAGAAATTATAGTTGTTTTGCTTTCTCCTGTGGGCGGAGAAATTTCTATGAGTCCGCCCAAGAACAAGATTGAGGCATTGGAACGAATGTATGAGCTCTATCTCATTGCCTCATACAAAAACATCCAACAGGGAATCGAATTGGAAAAAGAAGCCACTGAGAAAAAATCTTCCATCGAGCTTTTTTTAAATTCCCTTCGACCTAGCCTCAGCAATATTGATATAAAAGTTGTGAGTCCCAAGCGTTTGTTGGGTCTCGGTAGTTTTCTTAACTTTAACAAAAAACAGTCGGAAGAGCTCATTGATTTGGGTTACCGCGATGCACAGGAGACATTATGACATCTTACCCTCACTTACTAAAACCCTTATCTTTAGGTTTTACGACACTTCGCAACCGAACTCTGATGGGTTCCATGCACACAGGACTCGAGGAAGTGGAAAACGGCTATGAGCGCATGGCGGCTTTCTATGGGGAAAGAGCAAAGGGCGGAGTCGCTTTGATTGTGACAGGAGGAATCGCTCCCAACGAAGCGGGCAGGGTTGGAAAAGACGGCAGCATCCTCGAAACAAGTGAAGTGGCAAAACACCATTTGCCTGTCACAAGAGCAGTTCATGAAAACGGGGGCAAGATAGCCCTTCAGATTTTGCACACAGGTCGTTACGGCTATCATGATAAACTGGTCGGGCCAACGGAACTCAGAGCACCTATTAACATTTACAAACCCCATCCTTTGACGGTAGAAGAGATTTGGCAAACCATCGAAGATTTTGCCAGATGTGCCAGTCTAGCCAGGGAAGCAGGCTACGACGGTGTGGAAGTTATGGGCTCTGAGGGCTATCTTATCAATCAGTTCATCGCAAAACGAACAAATACTCGAACAGATGATTGGGGCGGAAGTTTTGAAAATCGAATTCGGTTTGCGATCGAAATTGTGAAAGCCGTTCGAAAAAAAGTTGGTCCCGATTTCATTATCATCTATCGCTTGTCCATGTTAGATTTAGTAGAGGACGGTGGTAACATCGATGAGGCCATTCAATTGGCGAAAGAGATCGAAAAGGCTGGTGCTACTCTACTCAACAGTGGTATCGGTTGGCACGAAGCCCGCATCCCAACGATCGCTATGATGGTTCCACGAGGAGCTTTTAGTTGGGTAACTGCTAAAGTGAAAGGACATGTCACTATCCCACTTATCACTTCTAACCGTATCAACACACCAGAAATCGCCGAATCTATTTTGCAAAGAGGCGATGCTGACATGGTTTCCATGGCACGCCCGTTTCTTGCGGATCCGTTCTTCGTGGCAAAAGCTATGCAAGGAAAACCAGAAGAAATCAACACTTGCATCGCTTGCAACCAGGCATGTCTAGACCATGTCTTTGAAGGAAAGACGGCTAGTTGCCTTGTCAATCCACGCGCTTGTCATGAAACAGATCTGATTGTAACTAAATCAGACAAACCAAAAAGGGTTGCTGTTGTGGGAGCTGGACCTGGTGGAATGGCATCTGCACTGACTCTTAGAGAAAGAGGGCACGAAGTAACTCTGTTTGATGGTTCAACAGAGTTGGGTGGACAGTTGAACATTGCAAGAAGGGTTCCTGGCAAAGAAGAGTTTAACGAAACCATACGCTATTTCAGAACGATGCTTCAAAAGACAGGTGTTCAAATAAAACTGGGATCGCGGGTCTCAGCGGCCCAATTGAGTAAGAAAGACTTTGATGAAGTGATTCTTGCGACGGGTGTAATCCCTAGAATGCCAAAAATCCCAGGTATAGATTCTCCGCATGTGATGAGCTATGTGGAACTTATGTTGGGAAAGAAAAAAGTTGGAAACAAAGTGGCAGTTGTGGGTGCTGGAGGAATAGGTTTTGATATCAGCATTTATTTGACAGATGGAGGCCATCCCTTCGATACAGAGCATTATTTAAAAGAATGGGGCATCGATCAAAAAATCTCCAAAGATGGTGGATTAATGACCAAAGCCGAAATGAAGTCAGATCGAACTGTTGTAATGCTAAAGAGATCTTCCAACAAGTTCGGTGCAACACTGGGTAAAACCACAGGTTGGATTCATAAAACAACTTTAGATGACAGGAAAGTTGAGAAAATTGCAGGTGTTACCTATAAAGAAATTCTACCCGATGGAATTGTGATCGAAGTGAAAGGCAAAGAGCGAAAAATCGAAGCAGACTCGATCGTAATCTGTGCGGGGCAAGACCCGAACCGAGAGTTGCTGGAAGATCTACAAAAATCAGGGCAATCCGTGCATTTGGTAGGAGGAGCTGATTTGGCTTCCGAGTTGGATGCCAAACGAGCCATTGATCAGGGAACCCGACTCGCGGCACGCTTGTAAAACGAATAGGCGAGAAATGAATTCTTCGACTACCAGAGTTTTCCTATCGCCTAGAGTCACCACAGGCCTTTTTTTTCTGATCTTCGCATAAGGAAAGACCAACAAGTCGATTGGCATCGCAAGCAAACTTTGCCGATGCCTTTGCTTCAGTGGTTAGCGTGCTTGCCGAAGCAAGTTCGACACAGAGAGTGTAGCTTTGGTAGATGACCAAAGAACAGAACAAGTTATCATTCTCGGCACGCTCGCATTTCTGATAGCTCACACTCTCTCCCATACAGTTGAGAAGGACTAGCCCAGAGAAAAACAAAAATCCAATCCTAAGTATCATTTTGAAAATCATTGCGAAGACTTACTGACCCAATTTAGACACGGGAGGGAAGTGGTCTAATCGATTTTTAAAAGCCAGAACGGAGCCCCCTTTTTTCGGAGTATCTCCTTGATCTCTATTGCCTTACAGAAAACTAAGATAGAAAGCAATCTTCCAGGAGCTAAAATTGAAACTTAGACAAACCAATATCGAAAAACTTCAGAGTCAGGTATTCGATGTATTGATCTTGGGTGGCGGAATCAATGGTGCCGTATCTTCCGCTTCTTTGGCAAGCAGAGGAGTTAAAGTCGCCTTAATCGACAAAGGTGATTTCGCTTCTGGAACCAGCCAAGAATCTTCCAATTTAGCCTGGGGAGGGATAAAATATCTAGAAAGCTTAGAATTCTTTCTGGTTCGAAAACTTTGTAAGTCTCGAAACCATCTGATGAAAAGCTACCCTTCCGCCGTCCAAGAAATTCGTTTTTTTACCACAATTGAAAAAGGCTTCCGCTTCCCTGTTTGGTTTATCTGGCTGGGAACTTGGTTGTATTGGGTGATGGGAAGTTTTTTCACAAAGACTCCTCGGTTCCTAACTCAAAAAAAGATCAATCAAGAAGAGTCTGTGATCAACACAAAGAATGCCGCAGGCGGTTTCGAGTATTCGGATGCCTTCCTCCATGACAACGATGCTCGCTTTGTGTTTAATTTTATCAGAAACGCTTTGAACTATGGATGCATTGCCGCAAACTATTTGGGAGCAACCAACGCAAAGAAAGAAGGGAATCTCTGGATAACCAATGTCAAAGACGAGATAACAGGTGAGACTTTTGCAATCAAAAGCAAGGTTTTGATCAACACTTGCGGTCCTTGGGCTGACGATTTGAACGCAAAATCCGAAATCAAAACGGCACACCACCATGTTTTTTCAAAAGGCATTCATTTGATTGTAAATCGAATCAGCCCAAACCAAAGAGTCCTCGCATTCTTTGCCGATGACGGACGATTGTTTTTTGTGCTTCCTATGGGTTCCAAAACTTGTATAGGTACTACCGATACCAAGGTAGATTCCCCAAAACCAAAAGTAACGGAAGAGGACCGGCAGTTCGTTCTTTCAAACATCAACAAACGTCTCAATCTAGATAAGCCTCTCACCAATGCCGATATCATTTCAGAGCGATGCGGGGTTCGGCCTTTGGTCGTCAAAGGAAATTCAGGTAGCAACAAAGATTGGGTGCAACTTTCCAGAAAGCATGAAGTAGAAGTTTTATCAGAAAAAAAGCATATCAGTATCTTTGGTGGCAAGCTGACAGATTGTTTGAATGTAGGCGAAGAAATCATCGATGAAGTGGCAAAGCTCGGAATAGAAATGCCATATCCACCAATGAAATGGTATGGCGAACCAGACGCAGTTGTTCACAAAGAATTTTTGCACCAAGCTAGATTGATGGATCTAGATTCCCTTACTTCCTCGGCATCACTAGAGCCTCTAACGCAGAGACTTTGGCGAAGGTATGGAGCAAACGCCATCGGTATGCTAGAAAGCATTCGAGAGGACAAATCTCAAGCAGAGGTTTTGATCCATGGAACTGAGTACATTCGGTGCGAGATCCACCATGCCGCTAGACGAGAAATGGTGATCAAACTCGAAGATTTTCTTCGAAGGCGGTCAAAAGTCGCCTTGGTTGAAAAGATTGAGACAATCCGTAAGTCCCCGGGCCTAGAGGAGGCTTGCGAAATCCTATTTGGGAAAGAAGCCAAAGCAAAGATCAAAGAGTACTTTGGTTCCTAAGCAAAACTCAAGGGTAAGGATTGCACAATCAAACAACTGATACCTTTGAATGAACTGAAAGCGGGGAGGGACAAAGCTTTGGATTTGTAGCGAAATCTACGAAGCGCAGATTTGGAAATGATTTGCAAATTACGGGGGTTTCAAGCCAAATGGCTATAGAGGTCGGAAATGATTGAACTAAAACGGATTCTTCCTTTTCTAGGTTTCACTCTCGGAGCTGTTTTGTTAGTCTCTGGGTTCCTAAGTTCATCAGCGACTCGCGAAGCAGAGTTTAAGATAGGGCAACCTATACTAAAGTATGCGGAAGAGCTAGAGAAACAAACCGATCTAGGTGAGAGAATCGAATCCTCCGTTGACAATCCTATCCTCTAAACTGGCCTAAAGTCCACATTGTCCCAGTAATCCTTTCCATAATCAAAGAAAATCTCGCCCCCTTCCGGAATCGGTTTTAGAACCTCAAACCGAGCCGTCTTCCATCTTACGGACGTTACTAGTAGAGCGTTTGGTTTGTCTGAATGGTTGATGTAGCGTGTGTAATTGGATTCCCTGCCTTCTCCGTAGATCCACCAGTCTTTGCAAACATAGAGAAGATACTTACTATCAATGTATTTTGGCGATTCTGCATCATCGTCTGATATAATTCTTCCAGTATAATAACCAATCGTATCACCTTTGTAAAGTTTCTGTTTCGTGAAAAGACCCTTACCAATCCCAGGTACGGTTGAATCTTTGATTTCAAAGTCGAATACGGAATATTTGATCGGCTTCCTTTTTTTAGCTGTAATCTTTTTCTTCTTTTTCATGAGAGGATAAGACATAAGTAAAAGAAAAGGTAAGCTTGTAAACAAAAGAAGAAAGTCGTCCAGGTTAAGAATCAAGGTTCGCTGATCCGAAAATAAGGGTACTATGCCAAATTCCAATTTGCCCAGAGACAGTGCCCGAAAAATTGTGAACCTGAACTTATACAAAGCTAAAAAGGCATTGTTGAAGGAAGGCTTTGAAGTGATAGAAAACCCGCAAGGGAAGATCACTCTAGTCATTCGAATTGCAAAGTAGGAGCAATATGGGAATTTCCAAGTTAGAAGGCAATCGAAACGGTGCAGGCCAAAGGCATTGCATTATTGTTTCCAAATTCAATGAATTCATCACAGAAAGCTTGTTAAAAGGAGCTCTTGATGCCATGCGTCAACATGGGGTCAAAGAAGAAGATATCACAGTCATTCATGTTCCAGGAGCTTATGAGCTTCCTTCTGTGGTAGCGAAAGTCTTGGATTCAAAGAAATTGACTTTTTCTTCAATTATATGTTTAGGAGCTGTTATTCGCGGAGCGACTTCCCATTACGACTTGGTTTCGGGTGAATCTGCTAAAGTAGGTTCACTTGCCATTGCTCATAAGATTCCAGTTATCTATGGCGTTTTGACTACGGAAACCATTGAGCAAGCGATTGAAAGGGCTGGAACGAAAGCAGGGAACAAAGGATACGAAGCCGCGACGACCGCCATTGAAATGGCGAGCTTGTTTCAGGCGATTGTATGAGCTCCAGGCACAGGGGTCGCTCCCTCGCTCTCATGTGCCTATATCAAATCGAATTGGTTTCGGCAGAACCCGAAACAGCTTTAAAATTCCTCTGGTACGATAAACAAATCTCTGAAGAAGAGTCGGTCTATGCTAAATTCCTAGTAAGAGGGGCTGTTTCTCAAAAAACTCGAATTGAGGGTTTGATTTCCGCCCATTCTACCAATTGGGATTTTTCTCGCATATCTATCGTAAATCGTTGTATCTTGAGCCTCTCTATCGTCAGTTTTATTTTGGAAAAGGAATTGGCGGCGACGGTTGTTATTGATGAGGCGTTAGAGTTGACACGAGAGTTTGAGGCGGAAGAATCTATTCAATTCATCAACGGAGTTTTGGACGCAATCTGCAAGAAAGAGTTCATGGGAAAGACCGACTAGAAAGATGGAAAACATTCAAAAGAACAGATTTCGAATCGAAGACCCTGAAGCGAAAGAATTCGTAGAAGACTGGGGAGCTCCTCTGCCTGGGAACGAAGGGGACGATTGGGGCAAAAGGCGAAAAAGCAAACTTCCGCTTTTTCTAGTCATTTTTACTGTTTTGATTGTTTGTGCGGCGGCGGGCTACGCTACCTATGTTTTTTATTTAAAGAAGAAAGTAAACCAGGAAGAGCTGGCTGAATCCGTTAAGTCCCTTGCCAAGGACGGAAGATCCTTAGAACTACTGTTAGACAAACCTTATTTACCCGATGATCGAGGCAACAGAGGTGTTGCCAACTGCTTACAGTTGTACAAAGACCGATATGTAAACAAAGCTTTTAAGTCTTGCGAAGAGTTTTTGAACACACCTGGCAAAGACGAAGACAAGTCAATAGCGCTAACGGTCATTGGTGTAATGTTTGATGAAGCTGGGCGATATGTCAGTGCCATTGAACGTTTAACAAAAGCAATTCAATACGACTCAAAAAACTTTTATGCTTATTACAATTTGGCTTTGGCATACAAACACACAGGTCGATTGGACGAAGCGAAGAAAGCGGCACTCAGAGCCAAAGAAATTGCTCCCCAAGATGCTCGCATTTCTTTATTAAACGGAAATCTATTTTCTGAAATTGGAGATCCGGACAAAGCCGTAGAAGCCTATAAAGAAGGACAATCCCTTTCTCCCGATGATCCCACATTAGCTTACAATTTAGCAATGAGTTATTACAGACAGGGAAATCTCCCCCAAGCCATTGAAGAATTCAAAAAGGCCTCTCTCATTGCACCAACCTCATACGTTGCTGTCCTTTCTTACGGGCATTTAGGCGCGATTTACTATTCCAGAGAAGACTTTGAAAAATCCGAATTCTACTTCAGAGAAGCTGTGCGTCTCAAACCAGGGGAAGCCAAGTATCATTACAATCTAGGGCTTGTTTTTTGGAAAAAAAATCTTCCAGAAGAGGCAATCAAATCCTTTCAAAGGGCTCTCGATGCCGGTTCCAACGAACCCGAAGTTTTTAGAAATATAGCAGATGCTTTTTCTACTTTAGGTCAAACCAGCTTAGCCATTTCTGCTTTGCAAAAAGGTTTGTTGATTCGACCACACGACACTGACTCCCTTTTTATGTTAGCTGAGCTATATTACAAAAAAGGTGAGTTGATCGAAGCAGAGAAGGGTTTCAGAAAAATCGTTCAATCCACACCAGGGGATAGTTTTACCGAAACTGCTTATATCAATCTAGGAATCGTATTGGACGAAATGGAGCGTTATTCTGAAGCCATTCCCGCTTTTGAGTCTGCCATTTCTTTGAACCCTAAAAATCAATCGGCGTATTACAATCTGGGCCTTTCTTACCTCCATGCTGGTTCTCCCACCAAAGCCATCGAGAGTTTTCGTAAAAGCTCCAGTCTAGACCCAAACCACTATCCTTCGAGACTTGCCATTGGTGATTATTTTTTAGAAAATAAATACTATGCTGAGGCAATCCAAGAATACGAACAGGTGATTGGGGAAAAACCTGATTTGCATGAAGCTCGGTTAAAACTTGCGGAAGCCTATTCAAAGACTAAGAGCTATCCTTCTGCTGAAAAATCTCTGCTTTACGTTCTGGAAAACGCCAAAGAAGGAAGCCTAATAAAAATGGCTCATCGAAAGCTTGCCGTTGTATATTCGGAAAGTGGGAACACTGGTTCTGGGAGAAAGGCAAAAGAAGAAGCATTTCGGGCAACTCATATGGATCCCTCCGACATGGAATCTAAGCTCGTTTTGGCAAAGATTCTGATCGACTCTGGTTCTCTTATGGACAGAGAAAAGGCAATAGACGAGCTAACTGTTGTGGTCCGGTCTGATGTCACCCCCAGTGTATCGGCTAAAGCACACAATTACATGGGTGTTTGCTATTTCAAAAATGGTGAGTTTAAGAAAGCCATGCAATCCTTCCAAATGGCAATCGATCTAGATCCTAATCTAACAGAGGCATACAATAATAAAAGATCGGCAAGAGCTCAGTATGAGCAAGCCATGGAATCTAAAAAAAGGAATCTATTCTAGATTTGTTTCAATTTATTGATCATCCCAAGTTTCCAAACGAATACGCGGTTTGCCAAAATACAGGAATCTTAAAATACAAAAAGGCAAAGGCTCGAGTCTACGGGGATTCCTACTTCTCCGATGAGTACAAGGCGCAATACAACAAGACTTACTACGAAGACGAAACCAATTTACGTCAGTTAGCGGCTCAAAGGCTAAGCCTTTTAAAAAATTTCCCTAAATCGAATCCTTCCCAAAAGCCAAAGCTATTGGAGCTTGGTTCTGCCGCTGGTTTCTTTTTGGATGAAGCAAGAAAACTGGGATTCGAAGTACAGGGGTTTGAGCTTTCCGAAAGAGAAGTTGCGTATTCAGTCTCTTTGGGGCTAAACGTCCAGGCAAAAAGTTTTCTCGAGATTCCCCTCGATTCGTTCCAAAACCAGATGGATGTGGTAGCGGCTTTCTTTGTGATTGAGCATATTGTTGAGGCAGAACTGGCTTGGCAAAGACTGGCACATTGGGTCAAGCCAGGTGGAGTTTTACTAATTGCCGTTCCTTGTTTTTATGGGCCAACCTTTCAAACCAACCCAGAAGAGTGGTTTCGAACCCATCCTAGCGACCATTTCTACGATTACGACAAAACCTCATTGAAAAAACTCTTGTCAGGACTAGGCTTTCAGCTAAATTACAGTAGACCTCTCTCCTACCACCCCATTCGGGACAGAGGCATACTAGGAAAATTACCGACCAAGGTTTACAAAACATTCGCGGATCTCTTTTCATACGGTGATACCGTACAAATTGCCGCGGTTAAGAAAACGAAATGAAATTTAAAGAATTAAACCTGCACCCCACACTTGAGGATGCACTCGAAAAAATCGGCTACGTCGAACTCACTCCCATCCAGGCTAAGTCCATTCCCTATGCAATGGAAGGGAAAGACGTTACCGGACTCGCGCAAACTGGGACTGGAAAGACAATGGCGTTTCTACTCCCCACATTGCATCGGTTTCTCTCGGCAGAAGAATTGCCAAGCTCTCCGTATGCATTGGTTCTTTCACCCACTCGAGAACTAACAATGCAAATTGGAGAAGAGGCTGAAAAGCTCCTAAAAAACACCAACTTTGGTGTCGCCACAATCATTGGTGGTAGTGACTACAAAGCGCAAGAAAAGGCACTCAAAAACGCAGTGATCGTTGTTGCTACTCCTGGTCGCCTAATGGACTTCGTAAAGAACCATGGGCTGTCTTTGGATGCAGTGCAAGTTGTTATCATTGATGAAGCCGATAGAATGTTTGATATGGGCTTTGTCCAAGATTTAAAATACATTTTCCATAAATGCAAGAATCGAAAGCAAAGTTTGTTGTTTAGCGCAACGCTCAGCTATGAAATTGTGCGTTTGGCGAGCAAATACTTAAATGAACCCATTGAAGTCCATATCAATCCAGAGAAAGTTATTACCGAAAGAATCGAACAAAGTCTATTGCACTTGGGAAAAGAAGAAAAAATCCCCTATTTGATCAACTCTCTGTTACAAGAACCAATCGAAGGATTGGGAATCATTTTTACAAACTATAAAATGAACATTCCCAGAATCATTACCTCTCTGCGAAATTTTGGAATCACGGCGACAGGTCTTTCCTCTGAGCTTGACCAAAAAAAAAGAATCCGATTGCTCCGAGACTTTAAAGCAGGAAAGTACAAATACCTCGTAGCCACTGATGTCGCCTCACGAGGTATCGATATTGAAAACATTGATATCGTTTACAACTATGATCTTCCCCAAGATGCCGAAAATTACGTGCATCGAATTGGAAGAACTGCTAGGGCAGGGCGAAAAGGAAAATCCATTGCTTTTTGTTCGGAAGCCGACTATTCAGAACTAGAACGAATCGAGAATTACTTAAACTCTAAAATCCCCGTTGGACAAGTGAACGAAGATTATATGCGTTATCCACAAGGTGAGTTTACACCTGTGTTTCCTGAAGAATCGATCCCAGGCGAACGGAAAGGTCGCCCTGAGCAAAATGGTCGAAGACCTGCCAGAAAAGGCAACAGGAATGAGAATGGCAATGAGAGCAGAAATGATCACCGAAGGGGCAAAACGGAATCTCAGCCACCTAGGTCTCAGCCTCAAAGAGGGAAAGGAAAACCAAAGAGGGATTTTGCGGATAGACCACAACCCAGGGAAAACTCCAGCCCTCGTTCAGAAAAACCGAAAAATGTTGATAAAAACAGGCGCAACCTCTTCGACCTAGAAGAAGTGCAAAAAAGCCAATCTCCAGAAAAGAAAAGTCTTTGGAAAAAACTAACTTCCTGGTTTCGCAAATAAGAGGAGGATTCTATTTCCTTCTCTTTGTTTGGTTTGGAGTTAGTTCCCTTGCTTCAGAAACTGTAAAGGTTCCCATCTATGGAAAGGGCAACTATCTTTCCATAGATGATGTATTGGTCTTTTTTCCAGAAATTCGAAAGCATTTCGACCCCATTTTTGATCTTGTCAGCCTAGAATCTCCCACTGGAAAACTAAAATTTCGGATAGGTTCTGGGTTTTACACTTTCGATGGAAAAATAGAAAAAATAAGTAAAAAAATTTTAGAAAAAGACTCCACTCTCTATTTACCTTTAGAACTGACAGAAGCAATTTTGATCAACCTGATATCGTATGATGTCCGTTACAAGTTTAAATCCAATGAACTTTTGCTTGATATTGCAAAGGATGTCACTCCTAAAAAGGACATCAATGTCAAGGCGATCATAATTGATCCAGGGCATGGAGGAAAAGATCCAGGCACTTCAGATGCCGAAGGATACTTTGAAAAAAACGTTAGCTTGCAAGTGGGTCGTTATCTATATTTGTATCTTCGAAAATACTATCCTGAAATTAGAATCATAATGACTCGAAAGACAGATCATTTTATCGAACTGGAAGAGCGTTCCAGAATCGCCAATCGGATCTTAAAAGATACCAGAGATTCCATTTTTGTTTCTTTGCATTGCAACGCTTCGCTGAATGAAAAGGCAAATGGATTTGAAATCTATTATTTATCCCAAAGCCCTAGCACGGAACAAGCGAGAGAGGTAGCAATTTTAGAAAACAAATTTGTAAGTGCCCCTAAACGGCAAATTGCTCAAATCCAGTCCGAGTTGTTGTCGAGCGTTACCCAAAGGCGATCCAAGAGACTTGCTTCTAAAATTGAAGAAAGCTACGGAAAGAACTTGAGTGAGGCATTTCCATCTAGAGGGGTAAAAAAAGCGGACTTTTCAGTTTTACGGGGATCCTTAATGCCAGCAGTACTCGTAGAAATGGGTTACTTGACCAATTCAGGGGAATCTAAGAGCTTGAAGGATAAGGAGATACAAAAGCAGATTGCCCGATCCATCATCAAAGGAATCCGTTCGTACTCAGATGCAAAAGATTAAAGACATCATTCTCACCTATTTTGGTTCCTTTTACAAAATGGCAACAGGAGCAATTCCTCCCGATCCTCGCTATCTTTTCTTTTTCTTTTCTTGGTCTTTTGCTCTTCTCTTCTTTGCTTTTTTTGTTTTAGCTGGCAAAAACCCTTTTTCTCTGTTGAAACCATTCTCCTTGTTCAATCTACCTCGAATGGAAGGACGAATTGTTTACACTATCTTCATTTCAGATGGGGAGACCAACCAGATTGCAACAGAAAGACTTCTTCCCTCTCCCGAATCAGAACAGGATTTGGTGCATAGAATTGCTCGAGAAGTGGGAGCCCCACCTTACAGCACAGCAAAAATCACCATCACCCCCAAAAAGCTTTTAACCTTAGAAAACAGTTTATTGTCCGTTTGGTTTCGAAATAAGGACCAAGATCTAATTCTCCACTGGAAAAGGGAAGGACTAGAGAAAGAGATAAGGAATTTTCGACTTCCACGTTATTCGACAACGGAAGTTGCTGATGAAGAAGTTGAAAAAGAAAACTACTATTCACTCCCTGAATTGCAAAGACAGGAATCCGAAGAATCCATCCAACGACGGAGAGACAACGTTTTGTTAGCTACATTTAAAGCCTTAGATGCCAGTCTCTTTGCAAATCTACCTAATCTAAAACGCATCCACCATAGGATCGATGGAAACAGAGAGGACTGGAAAACGGATTTTCCATACTCGTTTAAAGAACCGATCGAGCGGAAATAGTTCCACTTTTTTAGGTTTCAGGCTCGATCCACATTCCGTTCTCTTTGATTAGGTCAATCAGTTTCGAATCGGCTTCTGTTTCGGAAACCCCTTTCAAAACGATCTCTTTCCCTTTGTACAAGTGAACTTTCCCAACACCAGCACCAACATATCCAAAGTCCGCGTCAGCCATTTCCCCGGGACCATTGACAATGCAACCCATCACCGCTATTTTAACACCACGAAGGTGTCCTGTTTTCGCTTTGATCTTTGCTGTGGTTGTCTGTAAATCGAACATGGTTCTTCCACAAGAAGGGCAAGATATGTATTCTGTTTTTGATAGTCTAAGCCTTGTTGCTTGTAAAATATCGTATGCCAAATGAAACGAAAGATGTGCCGCCGAATCGGATACGTCTAGAGGCTTTGCGAAGTCTATTCGCAAAACGTCCCCAATTCCGTCCAGTAGTAGCCCACCCATATGCACTGAACAATCGTATAAGGCGGATTCAAAATCTGTAAACTCTCCAGCGAGTAAGATGGGGAAGTCTACATCTTTTAGTAAAAAAGCCAGTTTTCGATACAGAACAGTAGAGAGTGTTTGCAAGGAGAAAAGGACTTGTTTGAGATTTCTCTTTTGGATATCTGCAAGCCAAAGCGGTACCGAATTCAGATTGTCCTCGGAAAAAGATAATTCTACAGATCTGCCTTCTTTGGTATATAAGGCGAGATAATCCAAGAAACTTTCTAATTCGGGCAGGTCTAGTTTGCGCAGATTTTCGAAATACGAAACAGGAAGGATTAATTTTTGGAAAGCGAAGAATTCCTCAACAAACGACTCCCAATTGGTGAGGAGATCGTCTCCCAATCGAACGGAAATTGGGAAGCCAATGCTCCCCCTTTTTTTCACAGCAATCAGTTCCAATAGTTCCCATTCTGAATTCACATTGAACTTTATTATTTCGATATCACGAAAAGTCTTTCGAGCCGTGGCTGAAAGCGAAAGCAGGTCCTCAGGCAATGTTCCTAAGATAAAAGAAGTCTCCACTCGAACTGGTGAATTGTCTCCTAGATTCAATGTTGATAGGCTCGTTTCCTTAGAATAGAATCTTGAATAGGCAAAAGGGTCTCGAAACTCAAGAAAGTTACCGTTCTGGTTTACTTTGAGTTTATCGGCTTGTCCTTTCAAAAAAAGTTCGTTGTACTTAGCTACCAATCGTTTTGCGACCGGTATCTCTTCGATTGGGTCTTCGGTCAGGGAAACTCGAATTGTGTCGCCTAAACCATCTTCTAAGAGAGAACCAATTCCAGCTGAAGATTTGATTCTACCATCCTGCCCATCACCGGCTTCAGTGACTCCTAAATGCAGAGGGTAGTCCATATTCAATTCATAGAAACGAGATACAAGCAATCGATAGGCTTGCACCATCGTTTGCGGATTGGATGATTTCATGGAAACGACTATGTCTCGGTATGAATTTCGTTCGGCGATTCGGATAAATTCCAATGCGGATTCTACCATCCCTTGTGGTGTGTCTCCGTATCGATTCATGATTCGATCCGAAAGCGAACCATGATTTGTTCCTATTCGCATAGACACTCCCAATTCCTTTGCTCTCAAAACTAGGGGAGTGAAAACTTCTTCAATTCTTTCTAATTCTAAATTGTATTCCGCATCCGTGTATTCGAAGGTATCAAATTTCTTTTTGTCCGCAAAATTGCCTGGATTGATCCGAACCTTTTCTACCCATTCTACACATTTGAGAGCGACGGTAGGGGTAAAATGAATGTCTGCCACAAGCGGAACTTGGATCTTTTGCCTTTTCATTTCTTTGCGGATTTCAGGTAGGTTGTCTGCGTCCGCTTGGCTAGGAACAGTCACTCGAACGATTTCAGAACCTACTTCCCAAAGTGCCTTAATTTGGGCAACCGAGGCTTCCGTATCTCTTGTGTTTGCCGTGATCATGGATTGCACTCGAATTGGGTTGTTGCCGCCAATTCCTACATCTCCGGCTTTAACTTCGCGAGTTTGCCTTCGGGCATAATGAAAAGGAGATTCGTTGTATTTGGGATTCATATAAAAATGGACTCTTGCAAACAAGGGTCTAGGATAGAAAAATCTTCGCAAGCTGTTCGAAAAAAAAACCGGGCTTTCAATTTCAAGGCATGATAAGTCGAAAATACTCTATAGATGGGTTTTCGAAAATGAGTGCAGAATTAAAGACAATTGCCCAAAAATACTACCGAGTTCAGGTCACAGTAGCCATCTATCGAGAAGGAAACCTTTCCTACAAAAGCGAAATTCTCAGTCCAGCTCAGTTCAACAAAAGAACGGAAGCTCGGGAGCATATTCGAACTGAGATTCGGGAGAGACTAGAGCACTCTATGTTCTTTCGATCCACTCGCTTGGACTATGATTTAGTCCGTTATACAGAAGAAAGTACTTGTAACACTTACTTGCGCTACTCGATCCAAGATTTTCAAAATTGAGTCCTCAGGAATCACTTCTTCAATGGTTCCTAAAAAATAAACGAGATCTTCCTTTTCGAAAGAATAAAACTGCTTATTCGGTTTGGGTTTCTGAAATCATGCTTCAGCAAACAAGAGTTCAAGCAATGCTCCCGCTTTATTCGGCATTCTTATTAAAATTCCCCTTTGTCGAAGACTTAGCAAAAGCAGAATTAGAAGATGTACTGAGTGCCTGGAAGGGGCTTGGCTACTATTCTAGAGCTAAGAATCTTTGGAAGGGGGCACAAACTCTAGTCCGAGATTTCAATGGTGCCTTCCCGCGTGATTTGCAAGTGGCACTTTCTATTCCTGGAATTGGTCCCTACACGGCAAGGGCTGTTTTGTCCATAGCCCTAGGCGAACCTTACGCCGTCTTAGACGGAAACGTCAAGAGAGTGTTGTCCCGAGTCTTTCTGTACGAAAAAAACATTTTAGGCTCTCCCGCTGACAAAGACCTGCAAACCATTGCCGATCAATTCTTAAATCCTAAAGACCCAGGAAGCCACAACGAGGCTTTGATGGAATTGGGAGCAACAATCTGCCTGCCTTTAGATCCTAAATGCCTGCTCTGTCCTCTGGTAAATGATTGCGAAGCGAGAAAGAGAGGGCTTACCAAAGATTTGCCCATTCGAAAAAAAGAAAACGCAAAGGTCTCCGTAAACTTGATATTCCTGGTCGTTAAAAACAAGAGGGGAGAGATCCTTCTCACCAAAACCAAACATAGAAAGTTCTTTAAAACTGTTTGGGCTTTGCCACATGTTCTCATCCAAAAATCAGATTCAGCTCCTTCTCCAGATGACTTGCCAAGCTTTGAATCGGCATTGCTTTCTCGTTTTTCCTTCTCGGAAGAATTGGGAGGAGTGTCACACTCTATCACAAATCATGCGATCAAGGCCTTTATCAGAAAAACAGGTTTAAAAGAAGACCAAGAGTATTTGAGTTTCCAAAAGGAAAGGAAGGCTGAATTGCCAAAAGACTGGGAAGAGGGTTGGTTCTCAATGGACTCTATCTCTTCCAAATTCCCTTCTTCTTTAGCAAAGAAATTAGAAGGATTTTTTGTTTAACCCCTACTTATCCCTTGCATTCTGTCCCAAATGGGGCAGAGAGTCATAACGATTCGAAAACTAAAGTATGACGAGGCAAAAGTCAAACTAGAGAGAGAAATGAACGAAGCATTTTTAGCAGGTGAAGAATTCGTGGATATTTTACATGGAATTGGGGAGGGCATTTTAAAAAGAATGGCAGAAGACTATGTCTCTCAGTCCGGCTTTTCCAAGCTCGTATCTAATGATCCCATGTTTCGCCAAAACCCAGGTATAACAACTGTGCAATTGTTTCCACCTTCTAATTCTAAAAACCGAGCGGGTCGATTTTAATGCCGTCCACAAACATAAACATTTTAGATGTAACCCTCCGAGATGGCGAACAGACCAATGGGGTATCTTTTTCTTGGGAACAAAAACTAAACATCACCAAGTTCTTGCTCTGTGATCTTTTGGTAGACCGAGTTGAGATCGCGAGCGCAAGAGTCTCTCCAGGAGAATTTGAAGCAGTTCAAAGAATTATGAAGTGGGCAAACACCGAGGGTGTGGCAAGTCAGATCGAAGTTTTAGGTTTTGTTGATCAGAACAAAACCGTTGAATGGATGAAAGGCACCGGGGTAAAAGTCCTTAATCTTTTGACAAAAGGATCGCTTCATCATTTAACAAATCAAATTCGAAAAACACCCCAGGAATTTTTCAAAGACATTGAACAGACTGTATCATTCGCGTCAAAGGAAGGAATCGCAGTCAATGCTTATTTAGAGGATTGGTCCAACGGTTACTTTAAGTCCATGGACTATGTCAAAGAACTCATTCGATTTCTGGGAACTTTGCCCGTTCAGAAAATCTTTCTTGCGGACACTTTAGGAGTTCTTTCCCCGAAAGAAGTTACAATTGCCGTGACAGATCTTGTTCGAGAATTTCCAGAGACTTGGTTCGAATTCCATGGTCACAACGACTATGATCTTGCTGTTGCGAATTGTTTGAGTGCCGTGGAAGCTGGAGCAAAAGGGCTACATGTCGCAGTCAATGGTTTAGGTGAAAGAGCAGGGAACTCGCCACTAGAAGCAGTTGTCACAGCTCTTCATGACAAGACGGCTTTTAAAACCAAAGTGATTGAAAAAGAAATCACTAGAGCATCTCGCATCGTAGAGGTATTCTCCGGCAAACGAATTTCAGACAACAGACCTATTGTTGGGGAAGACGTTTTTACTCAAACCGCAGGAATCCATGCGGATGGAGACAAAAAAGGAAACTTATATGCCAATCCCATTTTACCTGAACGTTACGGAAGAGAGCGAGTGTATGCTTTAGGAAAACTGGCAGGCAAGGCAAGCATTACAGAAAACCTAAAGCAATTGGGTATGGTTCTTACCCCAGAAATAGAAAAAAAAGTCTTAGAACATGTAATTGAATTAGGTGACCAAAACAAATCTGTTACCAAAGAAGATCTGCCCTATATCATTGCAATGGTCACAGGGCAG
>JAIXRB010000170.1 GCA_027485405.1 Leptospiraceae bacterium
TCCCAGATCCAACATTCAATTGGAGACTAAATCCTTTGGATGGTAGCACAAATTTGTTCAATAGGATGTGATTCTTTTTAGCGGGTTCTGCGGCGCAGAAAATCTGTTTTTCTACCTTTCGGATGGAAGGGTGAATGTGAAAAGTGACTTCGATCGCATTAGGTTTGGTTGTATCAAACTGGATTTCGCAAACTTCGCAATCATCCGTTTCGGGAAGGTCACCGAGTTTTTGTATTTTACTCCGAACTCCTCGGCAGTGCGGACAAATTGTATCCCAAGATAACGTAAAAATTCCGATTCGACAGCCCCAGAGAAATGCAAAAAGAAGCTCATCCAATTCGACCTGCCATAGAATTTGCAAGTCTTTCAATCGAATGCGATCAACTTTAGAATCAGACCAAGTAAGAACCAATTGTTCCAGATTTTGGATAAGACTTTTGCTCACAGCTTTTTCTTGAAGTTTAGAAAGCAGAGTTGATACGGACTCTGCGTGCAATAATTCTGGTTCTGGTTCGAATGTTTTACTCAGGTTAAGAGGCAATTCTAAACCTTGAGATTTTTGTTGGATCTCTGATTGAATGGATTCAAAGGCATCGCGGAAGCTCTTTTCTAGTTTGGGCAAAGCTACTTTCAGAAAAACTCTGAAAAAATTATTTTTTGGGATCAAACCTACGTAAATTGTCAAAAGACAGGTGTTAGAACTAGTCTCTTCTAAGAAAAACCGGGTTCGAATGAATTCTGCAAACCCTTTACTATATGTCCGAGCATTGGACATTTCTTGCAAATAGATCCATTCCCAGGGGGATTCGACCCATTCTAATTCAATCCCGCCCTGCTTGGTTCTACCATGTAAAAGTCCATCTACCTCTTCATAGGTGAAGGGCGGAAGTTTCATACGCTGATTCAATGCAGAAGTATCGATGAGATAGGGCCAAAAGTCTTGCCGAGAAGTAGACAAAGGGAACTTCCAGACATAGTTCAATGCCCTTTTTTTATATTCTTTTTCCCAAGGAATCTGTCTCAGTATAGTTTCTAAATCCAATGAAAATCCTGTTGCAAAAGTTTGTATTAAGTTCGAAGAACTCTTATAATTTCTACACCGGCTTGGATCGCTTGGACATGTAGAATTTTTGGATCAGAGCTTTCTATACCTCTTAGACCAGAGGAGAGGTAGGTTTTGTAACCTTTTGGGAAATGAATTCTGGGCAAAAAAATCTCCGTCGGAAAATCAATGTTAGGATCTGCCTCAAACCTAAAATAAAACTCGCCTTTTTTCCAATGGAATTTCATCTCCAGAGGGAGTCCTTGTATTTTTCGAGCAAATGGACGGGCAAAGCCTTCAATCGCTCTTCCACCGCCTCCATATAGATCGGGTTCGCAATCAGAAAGCTCTTGGTCTTTGGAGTAGACGCTTAGGTCTTCTTGGTTCCATTGATCTCCAATCATCAAATCATTTCGATTGGAAGCAGTATAGTTCCACAGTGTTGCATTCAAAAATAGCGAGTCCATTGCATCGTACATGCAACTTAAGGCGGTTGTATGGCTTCGCCATATTCCTTTGGATCGATTCCCCGCCCTCCATTGGCGAAAAGCTGTGCCTCCTTTCAAATCAAATGGAATTCCAAACTCGCCAATCAAAGTCGGGATTTTTCCAGGAACTTTGGCACTTGCGGATTTGATTCGGGAAAGCTGGCGCTTGTACATTTCCGTGATACCTCTTGTGCCAAAGGCCAGTCTTCTGAAAATCGGGTCAATGCCTACCGGATAGAGAAACCGCTTAAAGACTAATGTACTGAAATCATACCAATGAGTGGCATTCACTGCATTCGTTGGAAGTTTTGCTTTAAAGTCGGGGCTAAGAACTCCGTCACCAGCCTCCCTTTCAGCAAATACGAGCCAATCCTCCCTGATGGAGGCGACTGTCTCACCTACACTTCTGATAAACGGAATCATATAGTCCCTGTCAAAATCGATTTGTTTTCCTTTCACTACTTGAAAGTAATCGTTTTTCTCTACAAAAGGAAAGCCGTCCTTAGAAAGAGACCAAGCACCTTCCAATTGAAACGGATCTCCCAAGGAACTGGACAGCCAAAGCGAGACTTTGTTTGGATTGACGATTCGATTTTCGATAGGGTGGAATTTGCGGCGCAAAAGGGAGAGTTTTAAAAAAGGAATCTCAACAGAAAAACCATGGGAAGCGTACAAAGCATCGATTGGTGACCAAGCCAAACCAGGCTTTGCTGGATCATGCGGTTTGTCAGTTAGGCATCTATCATTCAATGCCAAACCGATAAATCCTTTTCCAGGTTCATTCAAAGAGTCAAAACCCAAAACTCGATCGTACTTTTTTATCTTCTCGCCGACCTTTTTGATACAGCCCAAATAATGCTTTTGCAAATAATCTTGAACGTTCAGTCCATCTAACATGAAATTCGGAGCAAAATCCCTCCCGGCGAAGAAAAGTGTCCAAAGAATTGCATTGGCAGGATATCGGTAGTTTTGTGCCCAACACATAGTTGGATAATTGGATTCTTGGCGAATGCCTGGTTTTGAAAAATCATACTTTGCCTGCATCACCAAGGCACTATCGGAGGATGATATTTTGGAAATATCCATTCCGATTCGTTCAAAAATCCAGCCAGGAGCTCCGTCTCCCCCTGTCATTCGACTCCAAACATCTTGGTGAAAATCCACAAATATATAAAAACCGTATTCGCAAGCCTTCTTTACAATCGACTCAAAGTAATCCAGATAGTCTTCGTCATACTCACCTGGCCCCTGGTGTTCCACTGCCTCCCAGGTGGTCAAAAGCCTGAGACAATTGAACCCCCAATCTTTTAGCCTAAGAAAGTGTTGATCTGCCTCTTTCAATGGAAAGGGCCTTCCGATGAAACTGACTGTTTTGTGATCCGAAAAATCAGTAGGCTGAAATGTGCCTCCGTTCGGATAAGGAACTTTAGAGTCTCCTCCTAAATTGATCCCCCGCAAAATCACTGTTCTTTGGTACTTGTCTATAAAGAATTCGCCCTTTGTTTTTAAGCCTTCCATTCACCACTCCTTTCACGGAAGAGAATGAATTGACCGAGTAGGAAATAAAAGAAAATCAAAACTTCGTCATCTTGGAAATAGCATTGGAGTAACCCACTGAAGAAAAATCCAGATAAACTAAAGCCTAGAAACAAAGCCGGGTAATGGCAAAAGCCAGAAGAGAGCTCATATACGATTCTAAATCCAAGAGCAATAAACAAAAGTGCCGCTGGTAATCCAAAAATGACTGTTTGGTGAAATATGTCATTGTGAGAATGGCCTCTTTGGGTAACTTCATAAAAGAAAAGTAAATCTGGATTTGCCATTGATAGACTTTTTCGAGAGTCTTCGATTGCTTTGCCATAATTTCCTGGGCCAATTCCGAAAATTGGATTCTTAGCTATGATGGGGAAGGTGGAATTCCAGATAAAAGTTCGCCCGGAATCTGTATGCTTTTCGTCACCTAGCAGAGGCTTTATTGTTTTTTGAACAACTGGGACAAAGAAGAAGGCAAAACTAAACAAAATCAGAACTCCCAGAAATCCACTAGATAAAAGGTAGAGCGTTCTTTTTCCAAGATCCTTTCTGATCCAAAACAAAACACAAAGCCCAACAACCAAAGAAACAATCGTGCCCAAAATCGCAGAACGAGCATTGTTCAATAAAGTTATTGGTATAATAAGAAGAAATGGAGAAAATTTCTTTGCAAGGTTCGTAAAACTTTCCTTTTTCTCCCAAGCCCAGAGAAAAGTAAAAAAGAAATATGGGGTAACAAGAGATAGAAGACCGCCATAGGTCAAATGAGTGTTCATTAGACCTATTGGCAAATAAAGGGAAACACCCATTGGGTTGCCGTAGTGGTGTTGAAATGGCCAAGAGGAATTGCTTTGGTATAAATCTGAAATCAACCGTGCAAGTCTAGTTTCCGAAAAAATGGATATAGCTCCTGTTAGTAGAAGAAGCCAGCCCATTCGAGAGAAGGATTGGGTCAAACGCGCTTGGTCCTCCTTCTTCACGGCCTGCACCACGATAAATGCCGTCACGAGGAGAATGTCCTTCATCTCTTGCCTAGCACCTAGGGCTAAACTTGCCAATGGGTTTTCGCTCGAGAAGCCAAGTCCGAAGTAAACAGTCAATTGCCAGAGATAAAAAAAAGACAAAAGATACGAAATGGGAGAAAGAAGTGAGGGTTTCTTCGGCAGAAAGAGCCAGAGAAGGAAAGTGATTCCTAAGAAAACCTGGCTAAATGTCACAGAAAGCGCGCAGGAAAGAATAGACAAAGTTAAGAACTGCAAATAGCTTCGGTACAACATTCTTTTCTAGGTTTGGAAACAAATCAGGATTTGTAAAGAGGTTCCCAAAAATGCGCATTCTATATTTTTCCGATACTTTCCTACCCAAAACCGATGGAGTGGCTGTTTCCATAAAGAATTTCTCAGAACTACTTTCACTCAGAGGACATGAATTTCGAATAGCCGCACCTCGCTATGGAGAAGGGGATTTTGAAAGAATGGGCGACAACATCCAAATTGTCCGATTTCGTTCCGGTTATTTGCCAAGTTACCCCGATATCAAAGTGGTTCTTCCCAGCCCTGGAAAAATCACAAAACTGATAGAAGAATTTAAACCAGAAGTCATCCATATCCACACTCCTGGGCTATTGGGAGTTTATGCTGTCAATGCGGCTGAAAGATACGGAATCCCAACGGTTGGCACATATCATACGTTAATGGCTGAGCAGGAAATGTATGTTTCCTTTTATCGATTGTTTAAGCTGGACAAGCTTTTCTTCAAAATAAACAAATTCAAGAAAAAATTGAACATAGAAGATCTAGATAAATTTGTAAAATTCGATAATTTCAACATTCGAAAAAAAATCATCTTAAAGATTTGCAACGATCTTTACAATCGCTGTGATCTTGTTATTTCACCGAGCCACCTAATCAAAAAACAATTGATCGAGTATGGCATAGAGAAACCAATCACAGTCGTTTCCAATGGAATGGATTTAAAGAGATTTACAGGAACCACCAAAGAATTTTCAGGGGACGCTCCAAAATTCCTTCACGTAGGAAGAATCTCGTATGAAAAGAACTGCGATGTTGTGATCAACGCATTTGCCTTGATTCTACGTCATTTTCCTAAAGCCACTTTGACAATCATAGGGGAAGGACCAGCGATTCCATCATTGCAAAGGCAAACAGAAGCCTTAAGCATTACAGCCTCAGTCGAATTCAAAGGTTTTATTCCCAATGCCGAATTGCACAATGTCTATCCTCAGTATGATCTGTTTTTGACAGCTTCTACAATGGAAACGCAAGGATTAGTGGTTTTAGAATCCATTGCCTGTGGTCTCCCTGCCGTTGGAGTGGATTCTTTTGCTCTCCCAGAACTCATCCAAGATGGGAAAAATGGATTCATCGTCCCTCCCTTTGATTCGCGGGGACTTGCTGAAAAATCAATTCAACTATTGTCCAATCCGGAACTGTATAAGAAATTCTCTAGCGCATCCCTTGAAATCGCAAGCGAGCACGAAATGGAACGATGCGTAAACGATATGGAAGAGGTCTATAAAAAACTGGGAACACTACAGGGCAAAGAGAAGAAGCTCAATATATTGAATATGCTTTTTGGTTTAGGTGGCTAATAGATAGTAGGAAGGATTACTTTATTTCGCAGGATAAAAAGTAACCGCTTGGATTAGGTTACCTTCCCCAGAACTTAAGTATGTTACCTCTGCCTTGGCTTTTCGTGCGGGCTTATATAAAAGAATTGATTCAATCATTTCGTACGCAGTTAGAGTGTAGTCGATCACAGTGACAATCAAAGAAAGATCCAAAAATCTTTGTCGCACCACTGGCTTTGTTTCGACTTCTTTCGTTGCAATCAGCCATTTGTATAGGCGTGCCGACTGATTTACCGCTAATATATGAGTTAAATCCAATTGAAATTGCGGTAGATTTGCCGATGTTTGCTCAAATCTCACTTCGATTGGCTTCTCCAGTTTTTCCATCTCAGCTAGGCGCTGAGAAAGTTGTAAGTCAAAGGTTTGATCATCTAAGTATTGGATCACATCACATTTGGAATAGATGGTATCACAAAGTGAACCGTAGTGCTTGTGGAAATAAAAGATCAACATTATGTCAGCGGTTACAGGGTGATATAAAACCTTAGCATTGTAATGTTCCATTCTCCCAAAACCAAAAAAAGACCTAAGCCTTCCATAGAGGTTTAAAGCCACTCCCAGGAAGTCTTTGAAAACCGGAAGGTCTCCAAAACCAAATCCCCTAGTTTGAATATAGAAGGGTTCAAAATGAACGAGTCCCCCCCTCTTGGAAATTTGGCGTAGGTATTCTAAATGTTCTTCAAGGCTTGGGTCTGTCATTTTTAAACCTTTGGTAGTTACGGTGACAGCGATCTTTCCTGCTTTTTTTCCAAAGGCATTCCAGATTTCATCGTCGGCTTTTTTAGATTCGTCCCAATTGAATTCTAAACAACTTTCCTTTGGACAAGATATCTGTTCCTCATAACGAGCATTTGAATTTGCTTCCAAATTCTGCATACCATTCGGGATAGGAAAACCCAAAACGAATGCCGAAAGTACAGTAAAGACTGCTATACTAACCAATACTCGGCTATAAAAAATTCTGAGTTTCATCTAAGGTAGAATATGTAAGAATTCAGTTCCATTTTGAAGAACATTCTTTATTTTCATATTCTCACCAAAGGGTGTTTATGTTTGAAATGACTCGAATTCTTCGAACTACATCCATTGGATCGATCATTTCCATGCAGGCAAAATCTCCTCGCCAGCACTTTCGGTTTCCATAGATGGAACAAGGACGACAAGGTAAATCAACTTGGAGAACACCAGTATCCTCTTGGGCAAAAGGACCAAAACCCGAAATGGGATGGGTTGTTCCATAAATTCCGATGACAGGCTTCTTTAGAAGTGCCGCAATATGTACGTTAGAAGAGTCCATACCTATCATCAAATCTAATTTCTCCATGATTCCAAGCTCTCCTCGAATCCCCATATGCTCGCCTCTCACAATATGCACTCTTGCCGAGTTTTGACGAATTTTCTCTAGTTCAACGATTTCGTCCTTTCCGCCAAAAAGAAAGATAGTGCAATCGGGAAACTCTTCTTGGAGTAGAGCGACTAAATTGACGCTTTTTTCAAACGGCCATTCTTTTAAGTCATGACCAGCAAAAGGAGCAAAACCAAACCACTTCCCAGTTTTTTTTTCCAGACCAATCGATTTAAAGTAATCTTTCGCAAACATCTTAGATTCACCATCGACGTTTAACCATGGACCGCGACGAATCGGGGCGTCCAGTCCCGCTTTGCGAAAAACATTTAGATAGCGTTCTGTTGTATGAGGAAGTTTTTCTAATTTTTTCTTAAACCGCCTCGTTTGCTCATTCTTCTCTTTCCTTCCTTTGATTATCTTTTCAAAAGGTATTCCTTCTAGACGAAATAAAAAACATAGAATCCTCGAACGCATAGAACCATGTAAGTCGATAACTTTATCAAAGGGTCCCAGTTTTTGGATTTCTTTATACAATGCCCAGATCCCCCAAATACCCCCATATTTTTTAAGATTGATTCCTAAGACATTGACATTGGGTATATTGTAAAAAAAAGGGGAAAAGTTCCCACGTGTGACTACTGTTAATTCAACATTAGTGTGTTTTGCGGCGATAGCGATTAAGGCTGGCGTCATCAATGCGACATCTCCCATCGCAGAGAAACGCAAAACCAAAAGATTCATTTACGAAGCTTTTCCTTTGTAAAGAGAAGGATTCAGGCTAGAGTCATTGTACATTTTCATTTGTCTGTAAACCTTCATTCGTTTGTCTCCATTTCTATAGTCTTGGAAAAGTTCATCTAAGCAAACTATGAGATCTTCTCTCTGTTCAGAAAGAATCGTTAGTTTGGCTTGGCATTTTTGAATGTGTTCAGAACTTGCCTCTTTACGATTGACCTGCTCTTCCATATGATAAATTTTTAATTCTAGAATACTCATTCGGTCGAGTAACCAGGCAGGGGATTCTGAGTTCAACCTAGCCGTTTCTTTGGGTTTGCTTCCTTTGAAGATCTCCAAAACAAAATCATCTATCTTCTCAACTAAATCAGTTCGCTCTTGGTTCAGTTTGTCGATTCTGCGTTTTAGAGCGACCACTTCATCCAGAGCAATGTCTGGTCTTCGAATTTCATCTTCAATATGCCACTGGATTGTATCGATGTGGTTCTTTTCGAACAAAGTGGCTTCAATCGTCGCTGGGGCGTAGGGGTTTGGATGGGGAGCTTCTTTTTTATGCCAATCCAAAACAGATTCTTGGAAGATGGAGACTGCTTTCTTGCCTGTGAGATTCATTTCGTTCCTCAGATTCCCAGGCAAAGTTACGACTTCAATCAATAATTGCATCTGAATCTTCAGATTGACTGGAACCCTAGCAAGACATAATCCTGATCTGTGTGCTTAGTTTCCTTCGCTTACAAAGTTTTCCCTGATTGCCCTATTTTGATTCTCTCCAACCGCGATGAGTTTTGGGACAGACCGACAGAGTCTGCTCGTTTCTGGCAATCTCATCCAGGTCTATTCGGAGGGCGGGATTTGCAATCGGGTGGAACTTGGTTAGGTGTTACACGATTGGGAAAAATTTATTTTTTAACAAATGTTCGCAATCTCAGTATCCCCAAAAAGCAAAATGCAAGGTCCAGAGGACTATTGGTCAGCGAATTTCTGCAAGGTTCAAAATCAGCTTTAGAATATGCCAAGGAACTTCTTTCTTTGGAAGAACATTTTGAAGGATTCAATTTGTTTTTATATGATGGAAAGGAAGCCGTAACCTACGGCCAAGGAAAGTTTGAAATTGTAAAGCCAGGCTGGTATTCTGTTAGCAATGGAAGTTGGGATTCTCTTTGGCCAAAGACTGAAAAAGTAAAAGAACAATTCCAAAGTCTCTTTAAAAGTTTTGATTTCACAAAAGTTTCCTTTGGTCTAGAACAGATGAAGGCAGTTGAAGAATCCTTCTTTTCTATCCTGAGCGACACCAAACAGGTTTCTGATACAAGTATTCTACCCAATACAGGGATTGGAATCGAAAAAGAAAAAGCTCTCTCTAGTCTTAAGATAGAACTGCCTGGCTATGGTACGCGATGCTCTACTTTGGTAGCTAGTTTTTCTGAGGGTTTTATGCGATTTCGAGAAAGGAATTTCAATAGCTCGTACGATAACCAATTCTCCGAGACAATTGAAACCTTTTCTCTAGATTAAAACTTACCTAAAGTGTACAATTCACCTTAAGAAAGTCGAAATTCAGTCATTGGAAACTGTGAGGTGATTTCTGCAACAGCTGACTTCGTTTTCGCCTTCCAGCTAGCATCGCCAAAATGATCTAAGAAATCACAGATCAAATTACCTACGGCTACAATTTCCTTTCCTTTCAATCCTCTGGTTGTGAGTGCTGGAGTTCCCAAACGAATTCCAGAGGCAACGGCAGGAGGATTTTTATCAAAAGGGATAGCGTTTTTATTCACTGTGACCCCAATTTCGTCTAGACCATCTGCCGCATCTTTTCCAGTTAAGCCCTTTACGCTTACATCTAACAAAACAATGTGGTTGTCAGTTCCACCTGAGACCACCCGAAATCCTCGGGACTGGAAAGTTTCGGCGAGAAGTTTGGCATTGGTCACAACTTGATCGATATAAGAAACGAAGCTGGGCTGAAGAGCCTCACCAAAAGCCACAGCCTTAGCCGCAATTACATGCATCAAAGGCCCGCCTTGGATTCCTGGAAAAACTCGAGAATTTAAGATCTTTTCGTTTTCAGTTTGGGAAAGAATGAGACCTCCACGCGGACCTCTCAAGGTCTTATGTGTGGTTGTTGTAACATAATCAAAAAGACCAATAGGGGAAGGATGTGCCCCTGCCACAACCAAACCGGAAATATGTGCAATGTCAGCCATAAGCTTTGCACCAATAGAGTCTGCAATTTCTTTGAATTTTACAAAATCAATGGTTCTAGGATAGGCAGAAGCTCCAGCTATGATTAATTTTGGTTTGTGCTCTTTGGCTAGTTTAGCCACTTCATCGTAATCGATTCTTTGGTCAGATTCCCTGACTCCGTAGGGAATTGGCTTAAAGTACTTTCCGCTAATGTTGACTGGTGAACCATGCGTTAAATGACCGCCATGAGCCAAGTTCATTCCTAGAAAAGTGTCTCCTGGTTCTAGGCAAGCCAAGAAAACTGCCATGTTTGCTTGTGCTCCACTGTGCGGCTGTACGTTGGCATATTGCGCTTTGAACATTTTTTTAGCACGCTCGATAGCAAGTTCCTCGACTCGATCGGCGTTTTCGCAACCGTTGTAATACCTTTTTCCAGGATAGCCTTCTGCGTATTTGTTTGTCAGAGTGGAATGATATGCTTCGAGCACGGCTCTTGAGACAAAGTTTTCACTGGCAATCATTTCTAGTGAATGCTCTTGTCTTTCGTCTTCTTTTTGGATTGCGGCAAATACTTCTGGATCTTGGTTTTTTAAATAATTCATGTCAATTCTCTGTTAAAAATGTAATCGAAGGACTGGTACTTAGACTTTCTTAATTTTTCAGATTCCTGTAAGACAGCTTTCCGAAAAGAAGAAAATCCAGGTGAAAAAAAAGAAAAACTTTGGGGATTCTTCCAATCTCCTTCAGGAGCTGTCAGTTTGGTAAAATGATTCCACAGATCTAGAGCAAAAGATTCTGCAGAAAATGCACTGGGAAGAGCTGTTAAAAAATCTCTATGAGTTCTTTCTTTTCGATAATCAGGTTCTTCGGGCGGATGGGGCATCAAATCGGCAACCCTTTCTATCAAATTTCTGTTTAAAATCAAAGTTCCATGTTGGACCAAACAATTTCGTTTTCTAAATTGCGCATTGCCTGAAATCTTTCGAGTGATTCCATTCTCATCTATAGCTAAGTCGGATTTACCTTTGCTAGATGAAAAAATCTTCTGATCCTTCAAAGCTTCAACAGCTATGCCAAGTAAGGCTTCGTAGGATTCTTTCACTCCAAAAAGTTCTTTCTTGATTTGCAAATTCACAAAAAGTGAAAAATTCAAATTCTCAGTGGGATGGTGGAGAACGGTCCCCCCTCCCGAAGCTCGTCTAGCAATATACAGCTCATTTTTTTTTGGCTTCTTTGCAATACCGTCTTCACCTTGTTGCCTAATCCAATTTTCAGCCTTTGAGACCAAAGATTCGTTTATGGTTTTTCTTGGATTTTCAGAAAGCCCAATCACCAATCTAGGAGGGTTTCTCCAAATTCGAATCCCACCTAAAATTTCAAACTTTATTAGAGAAAGTGCGATGGATTCTTCAATCGCCAAATTCCAATATGGTGTCCTTAAAGGAGTTTCTGGGAAAAAGAAAAGTGGGGGGTTCAATCGTTGAAATATTTTTTTGAGGCTTCGTTAAGGAATTTTTTTTCAGATTTTGATAAAGAGTCCATCCCCGACTTGGAGATTTTTTCAAGCAGTCGATCTACTTCATCTTTCGCGTTGACTCTTTTGTTCATTTCCTCTTGGTATCTTTGGAATTTTCGTTTTTGCAGATAGTGCTTTAGGGACCAACCCGATGAAAATCTAGATGTCCTGTAAAAAAACTGAAGATACAAAAATCCACCCACAGCTCCTCCCAAGTGAGCGGAATGTGCCACTCGTCCGCCTTGGGCAAAAGCTATCATAAGCATCAAAATCATTACAAAGTATTTTGCCTTTAAAGGGAAAAAAAGCATAAACAGGATTTCTCGGTTGGGCCAAGTCATTGCAAAAGCGATCAAAAGCCCATAGATTCCTCCACTCGCACCCATAACAATCCCATGTGACCAGCCCAGAGTTTGGGCCGCGAAAGCAAACAAACCGCCCATCACAGATGAAAAAAGGAAGAATTTAAGGAAAGTCTCACCCCCCCATTGGTTTTCCAACTCAGATCCAAACATCCAAAGAGCCAAAAGATTGAACAAGACATGAAAGAAATCCACATGCAGAAAAGAGTAGGTCAATAGTTGCCAAACATATCCCGACTGAACGGATTCGCCCTGGAGTCCGAAGAGCGGTTCTAAAAAGGATACAGAAAACAGGGATTTTGATAAGAATTGTAAAACAAATACGCCCGCATTCAAAATCAAGAGAGCTCGCACCATGGGAGTGAGCTCAGGCCCAAATCGCAGTTCATATCCTGAGGAGGGTCGGATTGCCATAGATTCCAAACTAGAAATCTTTAGTGACAAGGAAAGTCGATTTCCTAAGTTCGAAGGTAGTGGTTGTACAACTTTTTGGGGTTCGTGGTTCGATTTCTGCTCCTCTACGCAATGTAGACTATAGAGAGAAAATCATTAAGGCCATGCATCTCTATGGGGAGTCTGTACGCAATGGTTCTGAACAAGATGCCATTGCCTTTTGGAAGAGTCTGCCCTATCATTTGAAGTATGTCACAGGCAGTGACACTACTTGCGTAACCGTTCGCACTGATGACGATAAAATTTACGTCCTAGATCTGGGAACTGGTTCTAGAAACGTCGGCGATCAGCTCGTTGGTGAATACTTCGCCAAAAAAGAAAAGAAAGAAGTCAATGTTATGATCACACATACTCATTGGGATCATATCCAGGGTTTGCCTTTTTTCAAACCAGTCTATTTCCCTGACTTTACTCTGAAATTTTTCTCACCTTACGCAGACTTAAAAGAAAGGCTCCTAAAACAACAGCAACCTGAGTTCTTTCCTGTAACATTTGAAAGTACTGGTTCTCACAAAGAGTTTTCCATTTTTTACCCTGGGGACGTTTTACACGGAACAGACGATTTAAAAATCGAGTGCCATCCACTTAGGCATCCCGGTGGTAGCTTTGCTTACAAGTTTACTCAGAAGAATGGTAAGAAGTTCATTTTTGCTACAGATGCAGAATTCACAGGGCAAGACATGCAGTTGATCCACGACTATGCTTCTTTTTTCGAAGGCGCTGATCTTTTAGTTTTGGACACCCAATACACGTTAGATGAATCCTTTTCGAAATTCGATTGGGGCCATACTTCCTATACTATGGCAGTAAACTGCGCAAGTACTTGGAAAATAAAAAATCTTGTGCTAACCCATCATGAACCTGCTTATTCAGACGAAAAAATCCATGAAATTTTTTCAGCCGCAGAAAAGCATAGAGATTACCTTGGAAACAAAAAACTCAAAATCCACCTAGGCAGGGAAGGTCTTCGCTTTCGCATTTAGATTGCTGGTATGGACAGAGAAAAAACTCTTCGCAACACGCTAGTTACTTTTTTCGTTTTGGCTTTTTTTGGCGGTCTCTTCTTTGGTTACATTCTATCTGAGGTAAACCAAGGCAAAGAACTTCAAAAACTGTCATCTTATCAACCCACTACACCTACAAAACTCTACGATACAAATGGTGTACTTTTTGCTGAATTGTATCGGCACAAGCAAGAGCTGTTAAAATTCAAAGATATCCCACCTCATGTCGTCCAAGCCTTCCTTTCCGTTGAGGACGACAATTTTTACAACCACGTAGGCATCGATTTTCTCGCCATCGTCAGGGCAGGAATTAAAAACATTTTAGCTGGGAGAATTGTGCAAGGGGGTTCGACTTTAACCCAGCAATTGGCAAAAACTGTTCTCCAAGAAAGAAAAAAAACCTTCGCTCGGAAGTTTTTAGAAGCGCTCCTCACGTTACAAATTGAACAAGAATACACCAAGGAAGAGATATTAGAAATCTATTTTAATTTAATCTATTTGGGTCATGGAACCACTGGGCTATCTTCCGCCGCAAACGTATACTTTCAAAAGGATGTTCGGGATTTGGACATTGCAGAAGGTGCTCTTTTAGCAAGACTTCCAAAGGCTCCAGTAGACTATTCGCCTTACAAAAACCCAGCGGAAGCAAAAGTAGCACATAAGCTAGTTTTGACTCTTATGGCCCGGAACGGATTCTTAGATGAAAACAGAATTCAGCCAATCCATGATGCTTTTTGGGAGCATTATTGGCCAATCGTAATCACCCAAAGCCCGTCTCGATCAGCCTGGGGAGCAAAACTCAACAGAGCGCCCCACTTTACAGAGTGGGTTAGGGGAAGTCTTTTGCGACAGTTGCAAGAGCAATACGGCGAACAATTAGGAGAAGAAATACTCTATACCGGTGGCTTGAGAGTGTATACAACACTCGATATCAACAAACAAGAGATTGCCGAAGAAGAGCTTCGAAAGGGTTTGATTGAACAAGATCGCTATGCCTTTGGAGCCAATGTAAGGTATGCTGGTAGAGCCGACAAATCCTTGGTCTCATTGTACAATCTAATCGGTTCTGTTTTTCCTGTGGGAGTGCCTGAAATTACTAATTTGGATGATAGGCAATTGTATCGCCTAAGCATCGAAAAAGAAATGATCCCTGCTCTGGAACTATTGACCACTTTTGTTCCCTCTACAAATCCCAATGCGGCAGTAAAAGAGTTTAGAAGATCTTCCCTTGTTTTCTCTTCCAACCTTCACGTAGAGGGTGCCATTGTAACAATCGATCACCAAAACGGTTATGTCCAAACGATGGTAGGAGGTTCCAGATTCACTCCTAAAAACCAATTCAACCGAGCTATGCAGGCACGAAGACAGACGGGTTCGGCTTTTAAGCCTTTTGTTTACGGAGCAGGTATCCAAAACAGAGCCGTAGGTAGTGGAACGGGCATCATGGATGCACCACTTACCACCCTTACGGAAGAAGGGGAGGGCTATTCTCCCCAAGACATGTCTGGAGATTTTCGAGGTATGGTTCCTCTTTCGCGAGCTTTGGGGCTTTCTTTAAATATCGTCTCTGTCCAAGTGCTTATGCGAACTGGTGCCGATGCAGTGATTGATTTTTCTTCTCGTTTAACAAAGGTAGATGGGTCACGATTCCCAACTGGTCCAGCTTTGGCTTTAGGTGTTGCGGAGTTAACGCCATTTGAAATGGCACTTGGTTACTCTATCATTGCCAACAGAGGCAAAGACGTTATCCCATTTACTGTGCGATATGTTCTAGACCAAAGTGGGAACGTGTTATTAAATCGAGAAAAAGAAGTCCAAGAAGAAATTGTCCGCAAAACAAAAGACGGATCCATTCAAATCATCCCAGAGGCAACCGCTTATATCGTAAAGCAAATGTTGATTGGGGTAGCTACTGGGGGAACTCCTACAGCCACCCTTCGTGCCGCCGACAAAGGAAACTACAAAGGCGAATCTGGGGGCAAAACTGGTTCTACTTCTTCTTACACAAACGTTTGGTATTGCGGTTTTGATCCCAAGTATACAAGCGTTGTGTGGATGGGATTCGATAAGTCTTCACTCTCGCTAGGTCAAGGAACCACTGCGGCAGGCGTTGCTGTTCCCATTTGGGGGAAGATGTATTCTCGCTGGTACAACGAAGGACCCTATCCTAGCTTTAAAACTGGTGGAAAGGAAGATGCAGTCCCCGAAGGAGTAGTCAAGGGTGCTTCTTGTTCCTTCAATGGTTTGGCTCCAGGACCGACTTGTCCCTTGATTTCAAATATGTATCTTCAGCCCCTTTCCGTGGCTGGAAAACAGATCTCCATCCCAGCTACAAGGCAGTGTGACGGTGACCGAGACCACTTTAGATCTATGGACTTAAAGGATTTCCTCCAAAGAGAACTTGAAATCTCCGACGATGACTTAAAACAGCCTTAACTCTCATCAATCTGCCAAATTTATAAGCATTCTTTCTAGATTGGAAAAATCTCACTCTCTTAGAACTAGCAAAATGCTACAGAATCGTGCATAGATTTCCCAAGTCCCACCTCAGCTGGGTTGGTACAGATATTGCAACCTTATCTCCAAAACCAAAGGATTCGGGAGAGAAAGATGAAAAAGTTTCTAGTTTGCTTGGCTTGCCTCACAGTTCCGCTTTTTGCGGAAATTCCTGCTCTTCTATCTGAGGATGTAAACAGCCTTTTGGACACATACGACACTCCAACTTTGACTCTGATTTCAAATGAGCTCATCCAACTTGCCGCAAAGGAAGAAAAGGCTGGGGATTTCAAGCTAGCTTCAGAGCATTTAAAGCAAGCGATTCTTATCCGAGAAGGGATTGGGCAGACCCAGACAAAAGCGCATGCCTCATTGTTATTATTTAGTTCATCTATTTTTCAAAAATCTGGCAATTCCTGCGAGGCATCTCGGCTTGCGGATAAGGCAGACCAAACTTTTGCAAGTCTAGGGAGATTTAGGTTTTCCGAGATTGCAAAAAAGGACAGAGACTCGTATTCTAAAGAGTGTTCTGCCCTTGCGTTCAAATAGGATTTGATTCTTTCTGGAGATGGTTACTCACTTTGATTCTGCCCTTTGAGTCAATCCAACTTCACGCTGAAATAGGCGTGGGGTTGGAATTCTTTTAATGCATACTTTTTTCTAGCATTCCAAAAACTCTTGTTTTCTACAAATGGCTGACTGATTTCCCAAGCTATCCCAAAGTCGGACTCTTGGTAGTTTGATTCTTGTTGTAAGCTAATTAAAGATTGGTTATGAAAGTGATAAAGCAAAACATGAGTCGGTTTCTCTTTGTTTTCCTCTCTTGTCTCCTTGCATTTCTTCTCAGAGTTTGGTGAGAATTTGCATTTCAAGCGGACAATTTGCATGGTTTCCAAGAGAATCCAGTTTTCTCTTTGAATCCATTTGCCTTTGCCTTGGCTTTCTTCTGTTTCGATTGTCTTAGAGCTAGGTTCCATTGTTTGAGAAAATCTTTTCTCAAAGCTTCCATCCGAGAAGAATTCAATTTCTTCATTCCAATCTACTCTCAGATTGGGAGAGAAGACATTTGTCTTTGCATTGGTTCGCTTTCTATAAACCCCTAAGGGTTGTAGGGATTGATTCGATTGGGATGCTATTGATTTGGCAGGAAGTTCTCTGATCCAGTCTGGTCTTTTGGCAAAACAAGACAGAGAACATAAAATGACTATAACAAGTAAAAATGGGACGACGGAAAAAGCAAAGGGAGCTTTAAAACTGAAAGTAGATAAAATCTTGTCCACCGTCTCCGTAGATGCCTAATAAAAGCAACATGCAAACTGCAAAAAAAGGCAATAGGATGTTTTGGAATCGCTTCATTTTAGTATAAACTACATCTGAAATTTGGAGGTAATTGAAAAATAAAGTGAGCAGGATAAAGAGTGGCAATTCGTCCACTCGGTCTAAGGTTTCTCCTACTGATTTGAAAGTAAATGTGTTCCCAATGATTGTCAAAGCGACAGTCATCGACTCTTCTCCTCTTGCGGCGGCTCTGAAAAACACTCCAGAGGTAGTAAAGGCAACATAAACAAAGACGACTCGGATCACATTGACAAAGGGGAATTCGGGCAGTAGGGTTTTTTTGCCACGTGCCAAATATAAGGTTCTTTCAATCCAAAGAAATGCCCCGAGATAAGCACCCCAAGCTACGAATGCCCAGTTTGCTCCATGCCATAACCCACCTAAACACATAGTTGCGAACATATTCACATTAGATCGAAAAACAGAACCTTGGTTACCACCGAGTGGGATATACAGGTAGTCTCTAAGCCAGGAAGAAAGTGTAATATGCCACCTGCTCCATAGCTCTCGAAAACTTTTGGAAAGATAGGGTCCTTTGAAGTTCTCAGGGATTTCGTAGCCCAAAAGATTTGCCGATCCCCGGGCCATATCCGTATAGCCTGAGAAATCACAATAGATCTGCGATGCAAAAGCCAACGTAGAAAAGAAAAGCGAGTACGAATCGTACTTGTCTGGGTTCATGTAAATCGGAGCCACAATGGGAGCGATGTTTTCGGCAATGACCACTTTTTTAAAGAGACCACCCAAGATAAGGAAGAGACCTTTTTTCATTCGGTCTGGGTCGATTTGCGGATTGTCGATCTGCGGAAGAAAGTTGTCAGATCGCATAATGGGCCCGGCAATCAACTGCGGAAAAAACAAAACAAACAAGAAGTAATCTTGCACTTTGATTCGCTCTTTGATGATTCCGCGATGGATATCAACTTGGATAGCAATGATCTGAAAGGTATAAAAGCTAATAGCTAATGGTAAAAAAATGCTTAATGAATCCGACCAAGACTTGAGTGCCGTATAGCCTGATATGGAATATATGGAGTTTGTTACAAAATAGAAGTACTTAAAAAAACCCAGATTGATTAAGTTTAGAATTAGAACTGTTTTTAATAAAAAAGTATGCGATTCGCCTTTCTCTTTCTTTTTGAAAATCTGTTCACTAAACAAGTAGTTGACGAGAACCACACCTAAAAAATGAAAAAGAAACGGAAAACTAAAATAAGCGTAAAACAAAACCGAACTGAATATCAGCAAAGGTTTTCTGCCCTTTTGGGGCAGATTCCAATAGAGAAGGTAAGTGAAAGTGAAGAGAATTAGATAGGGAATCGAATTAAAAAGCACTTATGGATTCCAGAGGTATAAGAATTTGGATGAAGGCATAGGTTCTAAAATGGGGTGAAGGTTTCCCAAGGTAAAAGCCTTTGACGGGTCAATGCCTGCTTGGTAAACGTTGTCAACCTTGCCTCTTCCTCTTTGTAGAACCACTAACCTAGGGTTCCCGTTTCGGTTGCCAGAATACTTTGGATGGTTCATTACTTGTAAAATAAAATCATCAAAGTATCCAATAAAATCTATCAGACCTTCGTTTTTTGCTTGTTCTGCGGTGAAGATTCTTCCATCGCAAATTGTTTTCAATCTAGCTTCGGAAGCGTTTGGTCTTCCTCTTTTCACAATTGTAAAGAAACGATCAAAAAGCCCGTCAACAATGGATTGCAGTATTTTTCTTTGCTCGGGTCCCATTTCTGTTAAAGGAGAGCCAATGGTTTTGTTGTTCCCACTTGTGATCGATTGGTCTTTCACTCCAATTTTATCCAGACCCTCCTTTACATTGACACCACCCAAAACCACTCCAATGGAACCAGTGACAGTCGTTGGATGTGCTCCAATGGAATCAGAAGCCATTGAAATGTAATAGGCTCCGCTGGCGGCTGTGTCCATAAAGCCTGCCACAACTGGGATGTTTTTCTTTCGTTTGAATTTTAAGATTTCTTCATAAAGGATATCGCTCGCAGTAACAGTGCCACCAGGGGAATTGATTTTTAAAAGAACCCCTTTTACATTGTTGTCTCGCTCTGCGTATTTGAGAGCTTCTTTTACCCGAGATACCATTGATTCAACAGAACCACCAAAAAATGACTCTTTCGTTTCATCTGAAATCACTCCTTCAATGGGGATCATTAAAATCTTGTCTTCATCCCGCCCTGAAATTACTTTTTCCTCAAAATCTTGGCGGAGCCCAGAGCCCAGTCCTGGAAAAGTAGCAAAAACACAGCTTTGGAAAAGAAAGGAAATACCGAAGGCTAAAAAGAGTCGTCGAGACATACGTCCGTTTTATTTTCCGAAAGGCAGGGTTCAATCTTTTTTGAAGGGAGTTTTCAAAGGATGCAGTTACATACAAAAACATCGCGATTTCATATTGATTTAAAGGCTGGGGGACAGTGGCTAGGACTTTGGTTTCAAGCTCCTTCCGATCAAAAAGAAATCAGCGTGGTTTCAGGTTACCGCCCTTCTGATCCATTCTTTGCCTCTGGTTCTTTTCTAATGTTCCCTTGGGTCAATCGATTGGCGCTCAGCCCTTACCAGTTTCCTCCCTATTTCCCGAGTAAACATTGGTTAACAGACAGAAATGGGATTTCTTTGCATGGTCTTTATCACGGTCTTGAACGAACCCTCTTGGCAGAAAAGCAAACGGCCGATTCCCACTTTATTGAGCTTGGTTTTTCTCTACCCGAGGATTGGAAGGATAGCGACCTAGCTCAGATCGATTTAAAAGAATCCTACAATTTACTAGGACAATCTTTAAAAATCAGCTATTCAATCACTAACAACTCGGAACACGAATTTTCCTTCGCTCTAGGCATTCATCCCTATTTTCGAATGGGCGAGGGCAGTGGGGTTGATGACTTGAAACTGTTTGGTTCCGGATTTCATGAAGTTCAACTCGATGACAATTCACTCCCAAAAAAAGTTTTAGAAGATTCTATAGTTCTAAAAGAAGAAATGTCCCTAGAAGGCAAGACTCTGGACACTTTGTACAAAAACACACGAAAATTCCAAGAACAGCCTTATATTGGATTCTTTTCTATTTCTCGAAGAGAACGCCTACGAATCCAAGGTGATCAAAACACAGACTTTTTCCAGGTCTATACCCCTTCCGATCGGAAGTCGATTGCAATAGAACCAATGACGGGTTCTGGGAATTTTTTGCATTTTGAAGGGTCGCGACCATTAAAACTAGCAGTAGGAGAATCAATAAACGTACATTTTTTCGTAATTTTAGAAGAATTTTAGCTATTCGGTTCGTTCTGTCCGTCTGAATAATAAAAGAGGAATCAAAATGTCCGAAAAAGTTATCGCATCATGTAAAGAAGTCAGTAAGCATCTGATTGAAATCAAGTACTTCGCAGAGAAGAAAAATACAAGCAGAACGTCTGTGTATCGCGCTTTGTACGATAAAAAATTGAATGAAGTAAAATTGGGAAAGAACTCTCGTTTTATTGTTATCGATGATTCTGCAAAAAACTGGAAACCAGGACGAACTAAGAAATAAGTTTTGATTTTCTAATCTTTCATGACAACGTATCCTGCCGATAGTCAGGACATGACCAGTTTGGCTTTTGAAAACAAAGAGTTCCTCCATGGAAACGAAGCGGGACCAGTGAGAATTCTCACTGAATATCTGCACCCTAAGGCAGAATTCCAAAACCAGGGAATTACTGATACAGTTGTCATGTTTGGTTCGGCTAGAATCCCTAGCCCAGAATCTTCGCAAAATCACTTGTATTCCAAGTTTTACAAGGAAGCGCAAGAATTCGCGAAACTTATGACAGAGTGGGGAAAAAATCTGGATTCAGAATTTCCCGATAGAAAGCTTTTTATCTGCACTGGTGGTGGTCCGGGAATTATGGAAGCAGGGAACCGCGGAGCTATTGAAGCTGGTGGCGAGTCTGTTGCCCTAAACATATCCATCCCTCATGAACAGCATGTAAATCCCTATGCCTCCGAGAGACTTAGCTTTCATTTTCATTACTTTTTTATGCGCAAGCTTTGGTTTATGAAAAATTGCCGAGCCATGATAGCCTTCCCCGGTGGCTTCGGCACATTCGATGAATTGTTTGAGACACTGACCCTAGTCCAAACAGGGAAGAAAAAACCAATCCCCATATTGCTCTATGGTTCAGAGTTTTGGAGAGAAGTTGTGAATTTCCCAAAACTCGCCGAATACGGACTGATTTCGCCCGAAGACCTCCGCACCTTCCATTTTGTGGATTCCCCAAAGGGGGCTTTTTTGCACCTCCAAGAAAAGATTCGAATCGAATTGACCAAGAAGCACGATCTCAAAACATAGCGAAACAAGGCGAGATTTATGGCAAGAAGATGTGTAGTAACAGGCAAGGGAACCACAGCAGGGAACAATGTTGCCCATTCCCACAAGAAAAACAGACGCATTTGGAAAGTGAATGTTATCACTAAACGAATCTTTTTAGAAGACGAAAACCGTTGGGTTCGAGTGAAAATCTCAACTCGTGCATTGAGAACACTTCGCAAAAAAGGACTCAAATCGGCGATCCAAGAACATGGTGGAGACATCACTGCGATAGCTCCTAAAAAATATGTTGGAATCAAAGCCACTGCCCCTAAAGCAAAAGCCACCCAAGCCGCCTAAATCCAAAGCCCAAAAGAACAAAA
>JAIXRB010000217.1 GCA_027485405.1 Leptospiraceae bacterium
CCTGGTTTTGGGGAGAGCATCAACGGATAGGTTTCATTCATTTCAGGCAAGGTCAAATACTGAAACAATCTCTCAAGCCAGTTGCCGAGAGAAACAGCGGCTGTGTTCCAACGATCAATGGCAAAGCTCACTTCAGAAGCATAGAACAATCCACCTTCTAAAAAGTCCTTGCCGTCTATCCAGACTGGGTTGTCCGAAACCGAATTCAGCTCTTCTTCAAACGCAATCTTGCATTCAATCCATTCTTTTCTTACTGCTCCTAAAATTGCTGGAATGCACCGAATGGAATACTGATCTTGGATGCGTTTGGTGGAATCTTTGGATTTTGGACTTTGGTTCACAAACGGAAAAAGTCGCTCCGCAATCGAGAACGAATGCAAATTGGATTTTAAATCCCAAAGATCGGGTGAAAATGCAGAAGGAAACACAGGGTGAAACGAGAAAAAATACTCGAGTAAAATCAGAATCTGCTCAAAGAGTCTGATCCCATCTAACACAGTCAGCAGTCCCAAAGCAGTCGTAAAGCTCGTTCCATTGGTGATCGCTAGTGCCTCCTTTGGTTTCCATACATAGACAGAAGGCTTTTCAGTCACATTGCCTGACCACCTTCCTTCACCTTGCAGAGCAAGAGCGATTGCTGATAGGGGAATCAAATCTCCCGAAGCAGAAAGAGAGCCTTTTTTAGGCAAAAGAGGAATGCAATCTCGGTTGAGTAACTGCATTAGGCAATCCAAAAGATCAATGGAGACAGAACTTGCCCCTTGGCTCAAACAATGATACCTTGCCAGAAGCACTGCCCTTGCCTCCCTATGGGTCGTAAAGGGCAAACTTTCGGGAACTACAGTTAGATGGGAAATTAAATCGTATTGGTTTTGGATTCTCTCTTCCAAGGAAAGAAAGGCATGGGGTCCAAAACCAGTATCAATGCCATAAAGCAAAGGAGCGTTGTCGGAATTAAGATGATTTTGAAGGGCTTGGAAGGATTGGTTTGCTTTTTCGATTTGAGTAGAAGAAAGAGAGACAGTCTCCCTCCCTTCTACTATTCTCATGAAGCGATCCGACGAAAGAAAGTCTGGCGAATCGCTTTTTAAACTCAAAACTCTTAGAAGAAAACGAAAGTCATAATCACGAAAATCGGAACAAGAATTCCAATGGAGTACGCAAGGTAGCCACCAAAAGAAGGCATCTTAATTCCATTTTCTTCCGCAACCGACTTAACCATGAAATTAGGAGCATTACCGATATAGGTGTTGGCTCCCATAAACACGGCACCAACGGAAATTGCTTTTAGAATTCCTTCTAAAGTTCCTTCCGTAAAGTTGTTTGCTTTCAATTGTGCAATGGCCGCAGTTACTTTCTCTAAGTCTGTTGGATTTGTAACGAACTGACCAATTGAATCCCAAGAATGAGTAGCAAGTAGGTAAAACTGTTCTGTGGACAAGCCGTAGAGACCAGCCGCTAACGAACCAAAAGTTAGGTAAGTAGGAGCATTGTCTAGGACGGAAGAGAAGAAACCAGTTGCCCAGAAGAATTGCCACTGAGTTGTTACGCCAAGAGCCTTTCCATGTGCTTCCAAAAGAACTAGAGCCGGGATCATACAGATAAAGATTCCGATGAAGAGATAAGCAACTTCTTGGATAGGGTGCAATGTGAAGTTGTTGAATTTTCTAAATTCTTCTTTAGAGGTGAATTTAGAAGCCGCAATCAAAGCAATAAGAACTGCTTCTCGGATAAAACCAAGATAGTGGTTCTCTTTGATTGCAGGAATGTAGTTGCTGTTCAAAAAAGCAACAGACAAGATTACACCAAACAACCAAACAAAGTTGATTTGTCCTTCGATCGAAAAAGGGACTGCGGCTTTGGAATCGGCCTTTTTGTCATGGAAGGTCTCTTTCTTGAAAGCCATTGTGTCCCAAACAAAGTAAACACCTAGTAGCAAAACAGCCGCAAAAAGCATGTCTGGAAGCAGACTAAACGTCCAAGTAAAAGGAACTCCTTTCAGATAACCTAAAAACAAAGGAGGGTCACCAAGAGGAGTGAGAGATCCACCAATGTTTGAAACTAGGAAGATAAAGAATACAACTGTATGAACTACATGCTTACGCTCGCTATTGGTTTTCAATAAAGGACGAATCAAAAGCATAGAAGCTCCCGTTGTTCCAATAAAGGATGCTAGAGATGCTCCAATCAGCAAGTAAAGAGTGTTGTTTAAAGGAGTTGCTTTGATATCGCCTTTGATCACAATCCCGCCGGAGATATAAAACAAGGCTCCGAGTAGGATGATAAACGGTACATAATCAAAAACTACCGTATGCACGATTTCATGCGAATACCCTTTGGAAAGCAATAAGACCAAAGATATACCACCTAAAACCCCAGCTATGATCAACTTATTGTTGTTGTTTTCCCACCAATGAGCTGTTGCATGAGAAGCTACCGGCAAAATTGCAATTGATAATAGAATCGCAACAAAAGGAATGACCGACCAAAATGGCAGTTCTTCCTTTACATGGCCCGCTTCGTGAGTGGAATGACCAGTTTCTTCCTGGGTTATGGTTGGGTTAGCTGGATCTTCAGCAAAAACACTGGAAGTGAAGAATCCAAGACAGAGACAGAACGCTAATAGAGTGAGGAGTTTACGAATCATTCTCACCATCCTTTTTTTTGGACAGTCTGGCACTCTTAAGAGAGAGAGTGAACTAAAAAAAGGAACTCTCCCCTATTTTTAAGTCTTTTAATCGTTCCAAAGGAATTGTGCGGCGCTTAAATTCGGATTTTGTTACAGCCAAAGGATCAGTCAGCTTTTCATCAGACAAAACAAAGGTGGAATAGTGCATAGGAACCATAAACTCGGCTTTCAAATCCAGGAATGCCTGCACTGCCTCTGGTGGGTCAACATGAACCGCAGACATAAACCACCTAGGTTCGTATGCTCCAATAGGTAAAATCGCCACTTTGATGTTTCCAATCTTTTGCTGGATCTCCTTGAAATGGTCATAGTATGCCGTATCCCCAGCAAAGTACACGGAGTCTTTCTTTCCTTGGAGGACATAACTGCCCCAAAGGGTTTCATTTCGATCCGTAAGTCCTCTGCCGCTAAAGTGCTGAGTTGGCGTAAAAATCACTTTGAGTCCCGGCAAAGAAAACGTGTCCCACCAATCCAATTCTTTCACATTTGAAAGCCCTTCGGATTCCAACCATTTTTGGTTTCCAAGTCCAATCAAAAACTGGGGGTGAAATTTCTCTTCCAAACTCTTTAAAGTGGGCAGATCCGTATGATCATAATGATTATGCGACAAAACAACTAGATGGATAGGCGGAAGATCTTCTAGTTTCAAACCCGGTTTCATAAACCGTTTGGGACCAGCAAAGGAAACAGGAGAACAACGCTCACTCCAAATGGGATCTGTCAAAATATTTACCCCATCTATCTGAACCAAAGTTGTCGCATGACCTATCCAAGTAACCGAGAGTTTGGATTTGTTATCTCTCAAAGATTTTCCATTGTTTTCGAAAAAAGGAAACGGGGGGTAGTCCTCAGGATCTATGCTATTTTTATTCATCCAACGAGTACTTGCCCATTGGATTAGGGAACCTAATCCGTGTTCTACGAAATTTGGATTTGGATTTTTAAATCCTTTTTCTGAATGGTGAGAAGGCATATTCGAATCTCGCGGAGTTTTGCAAGAAACGAAAAAACTGAGAAAGAAAAGTGTAAAGAAAAAAATCTGACGGAGCATTGGGAAAGGTTAGGAATGCATACTTTCCCATAAAAGCAATTTTTCTGCAAGCTTGCCTTCGATTTGTTTCAATTCTGTTGTGAGTTCCAATAATTTTTTTGGATCACTCGCAAACTGAATAAGTTCTTCTTCTTTTCGACGCTTACTCAATTCAAATTCGGCAATTTCCTTTTCTATTTTTTCCAATTGCTTTGGGTTTACTTTCTTTTCCTTTGCTGGCGAGCTTTGAATGGCGTTGGTAGGCTTCTCACTCTGAACAGGTTCTGGTTTTTCTTCCAGTAAATAGTCGGAGTAAGACCCTACATAGTGCGAAATCTCTCCATCTTTTCCAAAAACCAATAGTGATTCAGCTATCCTATCCATAAAATATCTATCATGCGAAACGGTAACAACCGTCCCAGGAAACTCGGAAAGGAAGTCTTCTAAGATCGATAGAGTCTGGATGTCTAAATCATTCGTTGGTTCATCTAAGATCAAAAAGTTGGGGCTTTGCATTAAAATCTGAACGAGATAGAGCCTTCTTCGTTCTCCCCCAGACAGTTTTTGGATGAGGGAATGTTGCAGTTTTCCATCAAAGAGAAATCGTTCCAGTAGCTTCCCAGCTGAGACTTTTTCCCCTGAATCCAAAGCAATCATCTCTCCAGCCGCATCTTTGATATAGTCGATCACCTTTCTGTCCAAAGGAAGTTCTCTATGAATTTGGTCAAAGTAGCCAAACTTTGTGTTTTGACCAGGCTTCACAGTTCCAGAATCAGGAAGCTCTTTTCCACAAAACAAACTGAGCAAAGTGGACTTTCCAATTCCATTGGGGCCCACAATCCCCAGTCTTTCCTTTGCCTTAAAAGTATACGTTAGTTTATCAACTATTTTTCTCTCACCAAAGGATTTAGAGATTTTTTCCAATTCTAAAATTGTTTTTCCCTGTCGTTTACCCGAAAAAACCAGTTCTAATTCCTGCTTTCGTTCCAAATTGAGATTGGATTTAACAGAGTCATATCGATCAATCCTAGCTTTCTGTTTTGTTCCGCGTGCCTTTGGTTGTCTTCTTAGCCATTGCAATTCTTGTTTCAAAAAGAGCCTAGCTTTGTTGTCTTGAATCGCTTGGGTCTCTTCTCTAGCGGACTTCAGTGCCAGATACTCGGAATAGTTCCCCTGGTAAACATAGGTTTTCCCCGAATCGAATTCTAAAATTTTACCTACCACTCGGTCTAAAAAATACCTATCGTGAGTGATCAGTAGAAGTGCCTCTTCTCGTTCCAAAAGATATTCTTCCAACCAAAGAATGGTTTCTACATCCAAATGATTGGTGGGCTCATCCAAAATCAACAGCTCATAGTCGGCAACCAGTGCCTTCGCGAGTTCTACTTTTCTGAGCATTCCACCTGATAGGGATTTCATGGGAAGGTCTAAATTTTCTACACCTAGCTCTTTTAAAATGGAACGAACCCGAGCTTCGTATTCCCAAGCCCCCAAGCGATCCATTTCTTTACTCAAATGGTTGAATCTTTCTTCTTCGCTGGGGCTAGCATTTTCTAGATTTTCACAAGCCTCTTCATAGTCTCGGATGAGACGGAGCATTGCCCCCCCACCCTGGAACAAATGGGTCTGAACCGTTTCCTCGGGCTCAAACTGGGGATTTTGTTCGTAGTGCGAAATGCGAAGGTTGTTTTTGGGAACCACTTGTCCCGCATCTGTTTCTTCTTTTCCCAGGAGAATCCTTAGAAACGTGGATTTCCCTGCTCCATTCACACCTACCAAAGCCACCCTTTCTCCGGGCAACATTCCAAAATCTAAGTCTTGGAAAAGGGTCTTGTCACCGTAGGTTTTCTTGAGTTTTGAAATAGAAAAGAGCATAAAACAAAAAACCCCCAGAGATTCTGGGGGTCAATAGGTCTTCTAGGACAGTTTTGTCCGAAAAGAAGGAATTTAGTTGTTTGGGAAACTTGATAGAGTCTGGTTTCCAGTATCTCCAAAACGAGCTGCTGCAGTTGATGCCGCCGCAGGGCAATCGTTGATACCGTTCAAAAGAGCACTAGCATTTCCTAATACAGTCGAAGCAGTTGTTCTAATTGCTGAAGTTTGACCATATAAACAGGTAGTTAAAGTAGCTGTCGCATCACCATTGCCCGATATTGCCGAAATATCATCCAACTTTCCACCTTGGTTTAGTGCCAAAGGAACCGCAAAACGAGAGCGCAGTGCCTTGTTGTACTGGATAGCATCTTGGGTTGCTTGGCTAGCCGTTCCTATGCTCGCTCCAATCGCCGTTGCATACAAAGCCGCCGAGGTTCCTTGCGTAGAGAACGAGTAAGCGATTTCCTTTGCGGGGGTTAATGGCAAAGAAGATGCCGAAGCAATCTGAGTAAATCCTCTATCAGATAATCCTATGCTTTCGCATGAAGTGATCGGAGTTACGGAAATATTCGAACCCAATGTAAAAGAGCTAGAGCTTAAAGCGTAAGCATTTGTTCCTGTCGACACTGGCATTAAACTGCCAAATCCAAGGTTTACTAAGGTCCCAAACTTTGGATAAGCATTGCTTGCAAGGATCGTATTTCCAGCGACAGTGTTAGCTTCTGTCGAAGTAGTGACAGCTGAAAAACTGGACGTCCTTCCCCCCGAAGTAGGAGTAAATGATCCATCAAAGAGAGTGACACTCTGGGTCGTAGGTAGTCCGCGGAATCCTCTGGCTTTAATTTCACTTACGTAGGCTGGGGTCTTTCGTGCTTCTGCCGTATTGAAAATTAAATTGACAGCTGCTGTTTGAGCAACAAGGTCTGCCGCAAGGTTTGCCGTTGTTAAACTTCCAACCGAACATGAACTACGAGGGATTCTAGCACATGCTAAAATAGCCGTTCCCTGGATGCTTCGCAATCCAACAAAAGTTTGTTGTGCCGTCGTTCCAGCTGAACCATTTACTCGTATTGCATTATCAACATTAGTTAGATAAGCTGCTCTTTCTGTTGCACCCCAGCCAGTGCTGTTAGTAAAAAAAGCATCGTATTTCAAATTAAAGGGGGCAGCTTGTAACGCTGCATTGTCTGCAAGAGTTGCTGTACTATATACTCTGTTATATTGTGCTAACAATTGACCTTGTAGCGCGGTGTCCAAGGCTCCACCCACAGCTGCCTGCACAATGTTTCCGTAGTAAAGTCCAGTTAAATTGATACTAATGGCACAGTTGCCAGAACCTGCCGCGATAATAGAACCAGAAACCAAAGAAGTAACTATTGGCAGAGCTTCTTCGACATCAGGCTTACAAGCCGAAAGGGAAAGAGCACTCAAAAGTGCCAAACCCGTGATTTTCATTGAGTTAAATTTCATGTAGGTTGTTCTCCCTAATTATAGTTCGAGTTTGTAGCCGACGCGGTAGGTTTGACCACCGATTACGACGGGATAAGCGACGAGAGGAGCAAGAGCCGCGGCTCCACCAGGAGATTGCGTTCCAGCTACACCCATCCCTGCGGATAGAATTGTTTCTAGTTCGAAGTAAAGGTGTCCTCGGTCTGTGATCTTGGTTTGAGCTCCCACGATCCAGTTAAGACCTACTCCGTTTACACGGAATTGTGCGTTTTCTTTCCAGATTCCAGGTGTTGGAGCGTCAGAAAGGAAAGTTCCGCCAGGACCAGCTAAACCAGGAAAGTTGTTGCGAAGAGCGTCTCCGTCGATGGTTCCAGAAACTCCCCATCCACCTCGGTAGTAGTTCACACCTGCTCCCACATACACTCCTGTGTCTTTGGTTGCATTGAACATCTTAACACCGATGTAAGTTGGAACAGTCCAAGCCGTGTAGTTCCACTCTTGCTCTAACCACTTGTAACCTAATATGGTAGATGTTGTGTAACCACCAGCTACTTTGTTAGTATAATTTACGTTGACTCTCCAAAAAAGGCTTTCGATACCGAAAATGCCTTCTTTTTCATAGCCTAGGTTTAGGTTTAAACCAACCATGGCTCCATTGTCTTTTACGTTGATTATCCCGTTAGTAGATCTTTCTAAGCTGAGTAGGTTGTTTTCAGCGTAGATTGCTCTTTGCGGAGATCCAGTCAGGTTTCCCTGAGAATCTCTTACAGGGTTTCTAGACTCAAGACCGTCTTTTGTGATTGTTCCGCCTAATTGCGCTAAGTCAAACTGCGCACCTAAGCCGAATGTGATGTACTTGCGTGGACCTGGAGCAGTTTGGGCACTGAGTCCACAAACAAGCAACAAGAACGCTGAAGCCGCTATTCCTTTTCGAAGAGATAGTAACATCTATGGTTACTCCTTTAGATTTATTTTCTGGTGATAAGCCAAAGCAGGAAGAGATGATTCATGCAAACCCCAAGCCCAGTCCCTTGACCAAGGAAAAATTTGGACGCTGTAATCCATTTGTCAAATCAAAATGAGGAATATTCGTTAAAAATATGTCTTTTGTGGTAATTCTGTGCACTGCACCAAATACAATCGGTTTTTTTGTTCGCCAAATCCCAGAACATTGAAAAATAGAACGATATGAAAGCCTATTTAGTTCTCCAAAACGGAGTTTACTTTGAGGGAGAGTCCTTTGGTTCCAAAGAATCGGCTCTTGGCGAAGTAGTTTTTAACACAAGTATGTCAGGATACCAAGAAATCCTGACGGATCCATCTTACACTGGGCAAATGATAGCTCTCACCTATCCGATGGTTGGAAGTTACGGAATCAATCCAGACGATATGGAATCCGATAAAATCCAAGCAAGCGCTCTCATCGTAAAAGAATATGTTCCCAAACCATCGAACTTCCAATCCAAAGAGACCTTGCACCATTTTTTAGAAAGGCATGGAGTTCCAGGAATCCAAGGCATAGATACTAGAAAACTGACTAGACTACTCCGAACTTCGGGAGCAATGAATGGGGGGATTTTTGTTACAGATTCCTACTCTGATGCACTTTTAGAAAAAGTAAAATCAGCACCAAGCATGGTCGGCCAAGACTTAGCAAAAGTTGTGTCAACTAAAACGAAGTATTCCTTTGGAAACCACACCAAAGACAAGTTTAATGTAGCTGTGTTTGACTTTGGAGTGAAAAGAAACATATTGCATCTCTTAGACCAAGCGGGTTTTAACGTAGATGTTTATCCTGCCCAAACTGAGGCAAGCACTCTTATTAACGGAAAATACGATGCCTTTTTTCTGTCAAACGGGCCGGGAGATCCAGAGCCTTTGCACTATGCAATCAACAGTGCAAAAAAAATCATGGAAGCAAAAAAGCCTTTGTTTGGGATTTGCCTTGGACACCAGATCATAGGGCTTGCCTTGGGAAAAAAGACCACAAAACTCAAATTTGGACACAGGGGAGCTAATCACCCCGTCCGCAACACAGAAAATGGAAAGATCGAAATCACTTCCCAAAACCACGGTTTTCATGTACTAGCGGAAGATTCTAACGAAACGCCTATTACACGGATCAATCTTTTCGACAACACGATTGCAGGCATCAAAAGGACTGGCTTGCCTGTGATGGCAGTGCAGTACCATCCAGAAGCTAGCCCTGGACCCCACGACTCAGAGTATCATTTTAAAGAATTCTACGAAATGGTAAAAAAAGCAAAATAGGAGAACATTTGCATGAACGAACCGAAAAATCTTTGGGGAATCCCTTATGGAACAGAAGTCACTACGGAAGCATTGGTTAAGGATCTTTGGGATCCCACTACTGAAGAAATTGTAACTCCAAAACGTTTTTTAGGAATAGGCTGGGGAATCAACTTCCATGCCATTGCTAAAAAACTTGGCGTATTACAGTAAGATCCTTATGACTACTGTTTGGTGAATTCTTTTGATAGTAACCAAGCAGTCACTTCCTTTCTGCCCTTTTCATTCAAATGGGTCCAATCCGCAAAGTAAGTTCGGTTTGATACCCTCTCCTTTGGGACTTTGATTCTCGAACAATTCGATTCTTTCAATAAATTCTCGACTCTTTCTTCAAACTGCTTTCTGATGTTTAGCTCATCCCACTCGCGTTCCAAATCGGGAGAAAACGGAAGATCGACCACATAGCATTGCAATTTCTTTGATTTAATTCTTTGGAACACCGATGCCCAGATTTCCATAGACAAAAGTCTTTCTTGTCCAAAGTCTTTTCCGAAACCTACTGGATACAAATCAGATTCTGTGAGTTGGCGGTCTATTTCATAAGACCTCCAAGTCCAAGAGGTTCTTTCGAAAAAGGGAACAGACAGAAACTTCATGTTTTCTGATTTTTCCTTTTGCCCAAAATCCCAATCTACTTTTCGCAAGAATGAATTCATAAAGCTTGAAAATTGAGAATTCAATCGCAAGAGAGGAAAGACAAAAATCAGAGATTTGTAAATGAAATCTGTAGGGGACCGAAAGTAAGCCTTTGAAACCAAAGGATCCAAAGTCATTTTGTTAAAACCATCTTCCGTGATATACAGTCTTTGGTGTGCCTTAGTTACAGAGTTTAGTGAAATGCTAATAGGTGAGATATTCAAAACAATATACTTTAGATTGGGTAACCTTTGAATTGCTTCTTCTAAATTCAAGAGAATCCCTTCTGGCTGTTCGCTGGGTCTTGCCCATCGCGTAGGTTTGATATTGATTTCTTGGTCGGGATTTATATTACTCTTTTGAATTAAAAGATTTGTGGCATCATCTTCCCATCCACTGATCAATTGGCTATCGCCTAAGATCAATAGATTTGTATTTGGATCCACATGCTCTCTGAAATCTTTCATTTGCCTCCAATACAAATGGGAGATTTCAGATCGATCCTGTAGGAAAAAAAAGAGAGTATGCTGGAAAACTGAAACTATAAGTATCGCAGTTAAAATGCGAAAGACTTTAGAATTGAAAGTAAAAAAACTCTTGCTTTTCAAAGGGAGCCACCAAACAGAGAATCATAAAGCCTAAAAGGAAAATGAATTGATAAGTCCTTGGATATACTTTTTCGCGCCAGTCTACTTCTTCTGTTTTTAAAAACGCCTGCCAGAGATCAAAGAGAAGCAAAGGCAAAGAGACCAAAGCAACCGGAATCCATCGACTCAATAAATTTCTCCAATTTTCTGAAATCTCAAACAAGTTTCTTAGAACTAACGGAAATTTTTCCAAGGCATCCACCTGAAACAGCAAAAGACCCAAGGCGAACGTCCAAAAAGTGAATAGAATCCCTAGGAACTTTGAAAGAGTAAGCACAATCGAAGAAGAATTTTTGAAATAGACAAGAACGAAACGAGTCCATACGTTATAGGTTACCAAACATAGCCCCAAATAAATTCCCCATACTAAGTATCCGTAGGTTGCTCCATGCCATAGTCCACCTAATATCCAAACAAACATGATATTTAGATTCTGTTTTAAAAAACCATCTCGATTGCCACCCAATGGAATATAGATATAATCTCTTAACCAAGTTGAGAGCGAAATATGCCATCTCTTCCAAAACTCGGCTGGATTGGAGGCAAACAGCGGTCTATGGAAATTGTTCATCAACTGAAAACCCATCATGTAGGCTAGACCTTTGGCGCAATTAGAGTATCCTGAAAAATCAGCATTAACTTGAAAGGCGAAGGCAAACGCCAAAATCCAAAGGATGCCCGGTTCAGAAAACGGATTTTGAACTAGAGTCTGAGTATATTTGGCAAGGGAATCTGCGATCACCGCTTTTTGAAAGATCCCCCAAGAAAAGAGGCTGATTCCTTTCTGGACTGAGCTCCATTCCACTATCCTCTTTCGATTGATTTGTGGAAGCAATGAGTTTGGTCTTTCGATGGGTCCAGCCAAAAGCAAAGGGAAAAAAAGATCATAAATCCCAAATGATAAAAAAGAACTTTCGAATGGGATTTTTTCTTTCTTCAATTCGACCAGATAACTGATATTATGAAATGTATAGAAAGAAATTCCAACTGGTAGAAGAATATGGAGTTCAAAATTCAATGAATCCTTTGATAAAAACTGGTATAGGTCTTTTCCAATGACTGAGAAAAAAACTGCATATTTAAATATACAAAGAAGTAAAAGATTTGCAATAACCCCAAACCAAAAGGTGTTTTCTTTGGCTTTTCCTTTCAGTTGCGCGAGTTTTTTACCAATTTCAA
>JAIXRB010000111.1 GCA_027485405.1 Leptospiraceae bacterium
ATCAAAAAGCTATCTAATGATTTATCGGTTACAGTGGTTGTAAGTCATGCTGGTTTGTTTCGAAATCTAATTGAATTGAATCCAAATTGGGAGCTATCTTCTGATTTTAGAAAATTACTATATTCAAAGAATAACCCAGAGTTAAATAAGATTTTTAAAGAAAAGAGTAATGCAAGTTTTTCGGAAACTTTGAATATGTTGCTTTCTACATTCCCTATATCTGAGTTCAAATCTTTTAAAAAAAGTTTGATAGAGGTTTTATCGAAAGAAGGAAAAGCTAAGGAATTCGGCTCAGTTTTGGACGAGATCGATCTCTTTTGTTCAGGGTTTGCCAAAGATTTTCCTACCTTTCAAGGAATTTGGGAACCTAGTTTGCTACGTGATGTTTCTTATTATACTGGGTTTGTTTTTCAGGGTTATATCTCAGGAGTTTCCGAACCAGTGTTTGCTGGTGGAGTTTATGATGAATTGTATGAGCATTTTGCTGGTTTTTCCAAGCCAGCTTGCGGCTTTGCTCTACAATTGGATCCATTGGAAGAAGTTTTATTTTCAAAAAAAAAGAGGTAAGGTATGCCAGCTAATTTAGTTGTAGGCGCACAATGGGGAGACGAAGGAAAAGCTAAGGTAATTGATTTCCTTTCCAAAGATACAGATATTATTGTTCGATACCAAGGTGGGGCAAACGCTGGTCATACGGTGGTTGTGCAAGGGAAAAAGTATGTTTTCCATTTAGTTCCTTCTGGAATTATCTATGACAATACCGTTTGTGTGATTGGCAATGGGGTAGTACTTGATCCTGAGTATTTTTTGAAAGAATGCGATGAGTTGGACCAAAGTGGATTTAGAGTAGGGGATAAGCTTCGCATTTCAGATGCTTGTCATATTTTACTTCCCTACCATCGAATGATAGACGAGGTTCGAGAAGGAGCCACTACAGGTAAGATTGGCACGACGAAAAAAGGCATTGGTATGTGCTATGCCGATAAGATGATGAGAATTGGGCTTCGTGCTGGAGACCTGTTAGACCATGAAACTCTAAAAAAGAAATTGAGTTATATTCTGGAAGTAAAGAACCAAGAGTTAGTTAAATACTACGATTTAGAGCCTGTAAAACTGGGAGAGATTCTAGAAAAATTAAAGATTTTTTCAGATCGAGTTGGAAAGAACATAATCAACACCCCCCATTACTTGAACCAAGAATTGAAACTTGGCAAAAGAGTTTTATTGGAAGGAGCTCAAGGGACGGGTCTCGATATCGACTTTGGTACTTATCCTTATGTGACCAGTTCCAACCCAACGACTGGTGGGGCAATTGCTGGTTCTGGGGTCAATTTTCGGTATTTGAAGGAAGTCATTGGAATTACAAAAGCCTATGCGACTCGGGTAGGAGAAGGTCCGTTTCCTTCGGAAATTTTAGGAGAAAAAGCCGAAGTATTGCGAAAGCTAGGTGGAGAGTATGGATCAACGACGGGGCGGCCTAGACGATGCGGATGGTTTGATGTAGAAATGATCAAGTTTGCAGTGAGTATCAATGGCATCAGTTCTTTGGTTCTGACTAAAATCGATGTTTTATCCCATTATGATTCCATTCCAGTTGTTTTGGGATACGAGCTAAAAGGCAAAAGATTAGCTCATTTTCCTTCTCATGGGCTGGAAGATGTGAAGCCCATTTTTGGAGAGTACAAGGGATGGAAAGACGATATAGCTGGGATCAATGAATTTTCCAAGCTTCCTCCAGCTTGCCAAAGTTACATTAAATCTCTGCAGGAATTGGTAGAAACAAAGATCTCGATTGTGTCCACTGGACCGGATAGGGATCACACCATAATCATGTAGAAAAAGAAACCATTCGGAGCTAAAAAGTTTCCGAATGGTTGACCGAGAACCCCCTGTCAATATCCTTGGCTTAGAGCTCGAGTCGTTAGCTCAGCCGGTAGAGCATCTCCCTTTTAAGGAGAGGGTCTTGGGTTCGAATCCCAAACGACTCAAGGGATAATCAGTCGGTGCCATCGTCTAATGGTTAGGACACAAGGTTTTCATCCTTGCAATCGGGGTTCAATTCCCCGTGGCACTACCAATGCTACATTCCTTTTTTAGTGAGCAAGGCTCGCAAACTTCCATCACATACTTTCCTTGGCATTTCTGGATCATTCCTATTCGGGTCAGAATGAAATCAAACCGCAAAGGGTCATTTGGATAGCGTAAACGAAACAAATCTCTTAATGCAATCGAATCCTTCCAGTGAAAAGTTTTGGATTTTGACAATCCTAAGATTTGAGTGAGTCTTTGGATATGCACGTCCAAAGGAAAAGTCAGATGCGCTGGTGAAATGCTCGAATAAATTCCAAAGTCTGGGTATTCCGTTCGAACCATCCATCGTAAAAAAAGACAAAGCCGTTTTCGAGGTGAGTTGCTGTTTGGGTCACCTATCAGAAACCGCAATCCCCTGGTTAGTTTAGCTTTTTTTGTGTAGTCCAAAACTTCTTGGGTAAACTCAGATTGGAACCTTTGAATTGAATTCTCAGGTTGGAATTCTCCCAAATCGTTTAAGAACACTCCTTCCCAAATCCCTTGGTTTCCTTTCTTCAAAATTTCTCTTTTTTGGATCCACTGGGAAAGAACATAGAAAAGCACCTTGCAGTCTTCATTGGTTTGGAATCGGTAGTAGGATAGCTTTGCCACCTGATCCTGGAAGTCTTTGTTCTGTGTAAGAAATGCCTGGTAGGG
>JAIXRB010000060.1 GCA_027485405.1 Leptospiraceae bacterium
AAAATACATATTCTATTTCTGGAAATTCTTTTAGAATTATTTCTACTCGCTTTTGCATTTCAGTTGATTTCGCCAAACTGATATTACTCTCACGAACGAGAGTAATCATTATATCCCCCTCTTTTAACTGAGGAATAAAATCTGAACCCATTCTAATAAAAAAAACTATGGCTACAATAAATATGAGAATGCTTACACCCAAAGCAATCACACGGTTTCTAAATCCAAAGAGTAAAATAGGAACATATAATTTATTGATTCGCTCTGTCGCCGCGTTACCTTTTTTTTCTTTATGTGGAGTCTTTAACAGGCTTAGAGAAAAAACAGGAATTAGAAAAAGTGTCACAAGATAGCTACCGCCTAAAGCAAGTAGCACAGCTTGAGCCATCGGACGAAACATTCTCCCCTCGATTCCATCTAACGTTAGTATGGGTACATAAACGAACATAACAATGAATATCCCGTATGTGACTGGTTTTAATATTTCACGAGAGGATTGTAATACGAATTCGATTGTGTTTTCTATTTTCTTCTCACCTAATTCTTCTTTTTTTGCAAGAGTATTTTCAATCATTACAATCGCTGCATCGACTAACAGACCGAAGTCGATGGCACCGAGGCTCATTAGATTAGCAGAGATATTAAATACATACATTCCGATAGCTGCAAATAACAAGGAAAGCGGAATTACAAGCGCTACATAAATCGAAGCTCTAAAATTTCCAAGCACCAAAAATAAAACTAGAATTACAAGCAGTGCACCTTCTACTAAATTTCTAGATATAGTGGTAATAGTTGAGTTTACTAAAAAACTTCTTTCATTTAACACATTGATAACTACATCATCCGGTATCTGGATTGAGTTCATAAAAGATTTTAATTCCTGTACGGTCTGACGGCTATTAGCCCCCATTAGCATCCTGGCTGTACCAAGCACAATTTCCTTTCCGTTATGAGTCGCAGATCCAATTCTTTGCATTCCATGTTCACGCACAATTGCAATGTCTTTGACCCTGATAATTGCACCTGTACCGATTTGACGAACGGGCAAATCTTTTAATCTTTCCAAAACAGTAGAACTCCCAAGAGTTCGAACAATAAGCATTTCATCATTTTTTTCTATATACCCTCCACCATAATTTTCTCCAATAGATTCCAGTGCTTTTACTACTTCATTAATACTGATTCCATGTACTCTCAACTTTTCTGGAAGTAAATCTATATGAATTTCTCTTAAGTATCCGCCAATTGTATCTACCTCGGCAATATTTTTCACATGAGTTCTAATCTGTGTTCTAATAATTAAATCTTGTACTGTTCGCAAATATAGAAGTCTTTCTATTTCTGATTTTTTTTCCAAAAGGCTTCCGGGTTTTGCCTCTACGGAATACATAAATATTTCTCCAAGCCCTGTCGTAATTGGGGTTAATTCAGGAGTAATCTCATTTGGTATTTTATCTTTCACATTCTGCAATCTTTCTAGAACAATTTGTCTAGCCCTGTAAATATCTGTCCCATCTTCAAAAGTTAAGACAACATTCGAAAGTCCAAACTTAGAAAGAGACCGTATATCTTTCACACCGGGGATACCTGCAAGCTCGATTTCTACGAAGAAAGTAATTGTTTTTTCTACTTGCTCGGGGTCGAGTGAGCCTGATTTCGTATTTACTTCCACGATTACATTTGATATGTCGGGTAACGCATCAAGCGAGACTCTAAAAATGGAAATCATTCCAAAGAAAAATAGAATGAAAGCGGAAAGGAAAACCCAAAGCCTGTTTCGTAGTGCAGCTTCAATTATTTTATTTAGCATTTGATTCTCCTATAAATTCAGAATTATTCGTTAGAAATAATACCTGTGTATACTTATCCACATATTCGAGTTGTGTATCATAGATAGCATGATGAGTCTCGTGAAGTTGTGTTTCTAATTCTAAATAACTTATTAAGTTTAATCTGCCCCTTTGAAATTCTGCGTCCGCAAAATTTAATTTCTCTTCCATTTTAGAAATCGAATCTATAGAAAAGTTTTTTAAGATTTCTCTTGCAGATTCGTAGTCAATGATAGCAGCATTTAATTTGCTAATCAAAAGTCTTGTTTGATGGGATAGTAAATAGTTTTCAGAAGCAATTCTAGACTCAATACTTTTCACTTGATTTTGGTTTCTATCTAAGACGGGGATATTAAATGTTACCCCTAAATCAAAAAATTTATTATTCACCCCAGACCTATCTTCGCCGACTGCACCTTGTATCTTAAAGTCCGAATATTTTTCAAGACCGGCTAATTTTGCTTCTGCGGTCGATTTATTGATGGAGATCTTAGCTTTTTTAAGAATCGGATTTTTATCTAGCATTTCATTTGCTAGTAGTTCTTTATTGAAGGTTATTCCTTTCTTAAACCAGTTGGGTTTTATTTTCACGCGTGAGTCGAGACCTAGGAAAAAATTTAATTTTTCCCATTCTAAAAATTGGTCTCGTTCTAGTTCAATCAAATGCTTTTGCAAATTCAATAGACGATTTTGCACGATGTACAATTCAGATTTGCTTTGAGGAGTGACAAATGCTTTTCTCTTGATAAAGGATTCCATTAACGCAAATCGTTTCACTCTGTCTTTAATATGAGTCGCCTTTTCACTTGCAATTAGATACGAATATACAAGCTTAATCACACTATATTTATATTCTAATTTTCTTTCTTCTAGATTCGCCTCTAATGATTTTTCGTTTTCCTCTGCAATTTTTACGCGTAAGTCGCGTTTGCCCGGATAATAAAAATCCTGACTTACTTCAACCGAATATTCAGGACCTGCTTCATTACTCGCCCTTCTGCGACCATAATCCAATTTGATACTGGGGTTTTTAAATTTACCCGCCTGTCTTTTTAAAAATTCAGCCTCTTCTACACTCGCCTGACCCGCAAGTATTATCTCTGCTTTTTGCTCTGCTCTCGCAACTAAGTCTTCTAGCGTATATTCTGCATTTGCCTCTGGAAATATACTTTGAATGCTAAAAAATAAACTAACAAATAAAAGTATGAAAAATTGCATGGGTTGTCTCCTGTTTATAATTGTAACTTGATGAAAAAAACTAGAAAAACTAATTTCTAGAAATCAAATCAGGAGATAAACGGAGTTTAATAGGACAGAAAAAACAGTTGGAACAGATAATTCTTCCCTTGTAAGAAAGGGATTCGCATGACTAGTCTTTACTACAATAATATGTAAAAAAAACAACGACCTAGAAAGGGGAGGAGATTTTATAAATTTAAAATTGTCTGAATTCGAAAAGTCTTGTTCACAAATACAAGATTCATCTTCTTGGTGTTTATCCGCGCAAGTCTTATAAAAAGGGATATGAGTTTTATCAATCGCTGTTGTTAGGAATTCATCCGCCGGACATAGAATACCAATCTGTTCAAGGTTTTTGCAGTTTGTGGAAAATAGCAAACTGACCCCTAAAAAAAAATTGAGAATCTTACTAGGCATGTATCTATTTCAAAAACTCTACCTACAATGACAAGAAAAAAAATTAGGTTTGAATTTTTGTTGAATCAATTCTCCAAGACACCGAAAAAAGTTTCTCCGACTATAGTTGCGAAAGAAAAAGAAAGATCAGAATTGTATAAGAAACTGCCGAACTACCAATCAGAGATCAATCAGAAGAAAAATAGAATGGCAGAGTTAAACACTAGAGTTTTTGAATATGAAGAGTTAGATAAAGTATTTAAGGATTAACTTGAATCTCTTTCTTTTTGAAGTACTTTTTCAGCACTTCAACTGATATATCTCAACCACCAAAACGATTCCGCTAGAAAGAAAAATTTCTAAAAATCATAGTTTTAAAAATGTCCTTTTGAGCTTGATAGGCATTTTGGAAACTCGGCCTTAGCGACTTTCAGACGATGCAATCTGCAACTTCCCATAATTTACATTATGTCTCATTATAATATACTAAATTTGTAAGGAAAGGCACATCGGTAACACTTTGAACAACCGACATGGGTTACATATCTACTCATCCATTCTATGCAAGAGCTTTTGGTATTTCAAGACTTTACTTGTGTATAAATCTAGAATTCCAATGATCGCTGACGCAAAGTATATCTTACAGAACCTATCGGTTACTTCTGCTTCATGAGGACT
>JAIXRB010000046.1 GCA_027485405.1 Leptospiraceae bacterium
AAATCCCCAAAAAATGGACCCAAGGGCGGTTTATCTTTACCAATTCTTTTATCTAGAATGCCTTGCGCCTTGATCTGGAGAACTTTTTCAAAAGCGAAAAGATCAAACTTCCGAATAGAAATGGATTCTGCATTTCCAGCTTTTATCAAAACATCAAATTGTGCATTGAGATCATTGATCTCAAGCCCCGGGATTTGAGCGCCAAATCCTCCAGTGATGCTCTTTTCTGTTTTTCCGATACTGGCGTTCAAATTTAATTTTAAGGTCAATTGCTCTCCCAAGAGACTTGGCAGATCTTTTGTTTTTTCTCGAATCACCAATGGCAATGTGCGATTGAGAGGAACAAAAGTGGGTTTAATCGTTAGATTGGCTACATTTACTATTAGATTTTCTCCAAGACCCACGTTGCCAGCCATCTTTAGGTCAAGTGCTGGTTTTGAATCGGAGTCTTTTTGCAGAAGCTCTAATTTCTGAATCATCACTTTGGAAAGGCCAAAAGGTTTGTTGAAGAGTAAATTGGTTTCAGCAATTAGGTTTAACTGAGAATTCGGTGAGCGGGAGCGTTCGATCGAATAACGAAACCCATCGATCAAAAGATTGAGTTTAACAAATAGGTTTTCAAAGTTTTGTCCAAGGACGTTTAAAGTGAGCTTTGTTTTGCCACTCACTGCCCCTGTAAATTCTCCCAAGACAAGGTTCTCGATCTGAAACAAGGCATCTAAGCCCGTTTTCTTTCCAAAAACAGCAGTTCCTTCCACTTGGATTCCGTTGGGATTGGTCTTTAATTCTCTTAGGTTTAGCTGAGTTAAGATGGGTATTGGATTTGCGGCAGTTGGTTCAGCTGTTTCATTCAAGTTTAGAAGGGCTTCTAAATCTAAGGAGAGATTTGGGATGCTCCAAGTTTTATTGGGGAGATTTACTTTTATTCCTTTTCCAGCCAGGGTAATCTGGCTTTTCAAATCAGTCATGTTTCCCTTAACGGAAGTTCCGAGAAGACTCACTTCTCCTGCTAAGGCTGGGACTCCAAATCCAGTTAAAAGTGTGCCGAGTTCACTTTGGAGGTTTGTTAGACTAATTTTGGATTCTTTGATTTGAAAATCAATGGCGCGATCTGGTTTTTGAGCTCCGATTACTTCTCCTTCCATTCGAATCCAATCATCTTTTAAAACGCGTAACAAGAAAGATTGGCACTGAAAGACGTCTTTGACTGGATCAAATTCGGTTTTGAGTTTTAGTAGAAGAGATGGTCGATATTCTTTTTTTCCAAAAACCACTTTCCAGTCTTCAGAACCAAACTGGATATCGGTGACGAGTTCCGGATCCGTCTTTTGTAAATCCCAAAGAATCTGAATTCTAGAGGGAATTGAGTCTTTGAAAGCAAGATTTTCATTCTGGATATGAGCTTGGAACTTTGAATCAGGGTTTAATTGAATCTTTAAAAGATCTACCTCTTGCAAAAACAGAGGCGAGAAAGGAATGGAATTGAAGCGATTTGTAACAATATCTGTGGAGAAAAAGAAATGTTCAATTTTTGCAAAATCTCCATTGGACTTTGAAAGAAAAAAGGAAATGTCATCTAACAAAACATGGGCTTCGAATTTAAAAGGTAGATAGAGCGAGATTTTGTCTGAAGCTTCTGATTCTTCTTTTTCCTCTTCTATCTCTTTGGTTTCAGTTGAAGGCGGAAAGAGAGTTGCGAAATTCCATTTTCCATTTGCTTCCGTAGCGTAGACCTTTGCTTGCACCAGAGCAACAGAACTAACTTTTAATTTTAAAAACAAGAGACTAGGAAGACTATACCGCAGAGCTAACCTGTCTGCTGTTAATACGGGGGCTTTTTGGAAATCCTCGCCGGAAAGAATTTTTAAATCCTTTACTTCGATTCCGTAAAACAAGGAAAAAGTTTGAAAATTGGCCTGGAGGGAACCAGTTGAGGCCTTAGAAAAAAGCAAAGGAACCGCAAAATCGGCAGTAAAGACGTTAAAAATCAGTTTATAGAAAACATAGAACCCAAGGAAGACCTTGAATTTTCTAGTTTTTACAAATCGAAGGATGGTATCTTTAACGGATGATGGCACTGGATTCCAGAATACGATGCAAGATCAGTATTCGAAGGAATCCTCTGCTTCTTCTAAAGTTTTGTAAATCTCAAAAACACTGGAAAGTTTCGTAATTTCCATCAAATTTTCGATATCAGAATTCAAATTTGCAAACACCAAACGCCCATTGAGACCGTCTATGAACTTGTAGATGTTCAAGAACGCACCTAAACCAGCAGAGTTGATAAAAGGCACTTTCTTCAAATCAATGATGAATTTAGGAACCTGACCCTTTTTGATATACTGCTCTATTTTCTCAGAGAGTTCAAATTCGTTTCCGGCCTTAATCGCACCTTCAATCTTAATGATGTGCACGTCGTTTTTCGTAGTAACTTTGATTTTCATAACCCTTCTGGAGGTGATATAGGCAAATAGCATCTCCGAAATCTATGGACTGTAAAGTATTTTTTTATGCAGAGTGCAATAATTGCATTGTCCTTCCCTCTAAAGTTCGGACTGCTCTTTTGAATGCATCTGAAACTACTTTTCGACCCCACCCTGTCCCTTTTGCTATTTCCCTTTGGGAGAATATTGGCTTTTTACGAAGTCTCTTATGGCGATCCATCCAATGCAATCGTTTTGTTTTATAAAAGTCTCTATCGCGATTGCCTGTGGACTCCACCAAAAGCCGAGAGTAGAATAGAATAAGGTTCTCTATTTTCAAAAGAGAACGATTGCGGCTTTCTCTTTTCTTTAGAGCATTGGATTCCCAATCGGAGATGGATTTTCCTCTGTCTTTCAAATTGCTTTGAAAAAAGAAAGTAAGCTTGGGGGAAAGAGGTAGATCAAACATACAGAATAGAATACAAGATTCGAGCAAAGACAATTGTGGAAAGATGGAAGAAGAGGAGTGGATTTCAGCCCTTTCGTCTTTCTCCATCTTCCATAGTTCCATCCAACTGACTCTGGTTTGAGGAATAATTTCCCGCCGAGTCACTGTTCTCCGAATGTTGAAGGTCTTGCTCAAAAAGAAATTTAGTCTCTTGTCTGGTAGAAGAGATAAAGAGTCCTTCCACAAATCATCAAACCTCTCAAGAAAAACCAACAGGACTTCTGATCGCCCGTCTTCGGATAAAGGTTTTCGCTTTGCCACTGTATTGACAGTCCAAATTGCAAGTTCAGCTTTCAGATCATCGGTGGGGGCCGAGTATTCAGAGGCAATGAGAAGGGATTCGATTCGCTTGGTTTTTTCAGAAATTTCCATGCGAAGGTTTGTATCTGATTCGATTGGGATAGTAAATCAGTTTTCTAAACTTAGAAGGATTGGCCTTGGCTTAGAACGAACTAAAGCTGTAACAAAGCGAACATTTAGCTCTTTTTTTTAAGGATCACCCAAAGAAAGCTACTTAGAATATGAATCCATTGAAACCAAGCATAGAAAAAATATGCTCCGACGGGAACACCTAAAGACAAAGCCATAAAAGCCCCACAGCTGTTCCACGGAATCAGAGGTGAGGACAGGGTACCAGTGTCTTCCAAGGCCCGAGAAATGTCACAGGAGGGTATATTGTTTTTTTCAGCCAAAGCCGAGAAGGATTTTCCCGGAATCACAAGCGACAAATATTGATCTGCAGTCGTTAGGTTCAAAACGATTGAAGAACACATACAAGAAATCAAAATGGAACGAGTGGATTGCAAAGAAAAAAGCACTGATTCTAAGATGATTTTTAGAAAACCATTTGCTTCTAAACTAGTTCCGAACCAAATTGCGGAACAAATCAGTAGCTCTGTAGGAAACACACTTTCGAGTCCTCCTGCACCTAATTCTGAGGAGTCGAAAATTGCCAACTTGGCAATTTGACCAATTC
>JAIXRB010000052.1 GCA_027485405.1 Leptospiraceae bacterium
CACTTGCAAAGCCTGTTTGCTTTTTCATAGAGATGAACTGGACTAATGAGCCACCTGAGTACCTTTCTTTCACGATCAATGAGCCATCTACAAAAGTTCCGTTTATTGGTTTCTTTGCCGCTGCATCGATCGAGTTCTTTGCCACAGTGTTTACTCTCATCAAAATGGAATCGCCATGAGCCCGATCTGAAATGCCTGAATTAAATATCGTGGAAGGCGTATTTGGAAAAATAGAAAGCGATGTCAGTTCGACTGATTCTTTGTAGAGCGCCGAGTCGGTTAACTCTTGCGCTGTGGTATTAGAATTTGTAGACAGTGCGATCAAACTCAATAGCTCCGAATTTTTCGAATCTTTCTTTTCGCCTGGATCAACAAAATTGCAACATCCAAACACCATAATAAATAAAATTGCAATTCTCAAGTTAAGTTCCTCCGAATTTTTTTAAAAACACTTGTTAAGCTAACAATTCACCAACTATCCTTTTAAGTTCAGGCAATACGCTTGTTGCAAACCATTCGTTCTTTGTCTGCCAGATATTGTTTCGTGGCGAGGGATGTGGCAACACAAAATATGCTGGTAGGTAGTCTTTGTAGTTTGCCACTGTTTCGGTTAGGCTTTGTTTTGCTTTCTTACCTACGTAGTGAGCTTGTGCATATTGTCCTATCAAGATTGTAAGCTTTACCTGCTTCATGCTCTTTAGCAGCTGACCATGCCATAACGGAGCACATTCAGGGCGAGGAGCTAAGTCGCCACTCTTGCCAGTTCCTGGAAAACTAAAGCCCATGGGCATCAGCGCTATTTCGTTTTTGTTGTAAAAAGTGCCTTTCTCGATGCCCAGCCACTTGCGCAGGTTTTCACCGCTTTTATCGGTCCAAGGCACACTACTTTCGTGTACGATTTTGCCAGGGGCTTGGCCGACGATCGTGATTTTGGAACTATTACTTGCCTGAATTATAGGATTTGCACCAAACGGTAGGTTGGTTTCGCAAACCCGGCAATTTCGAATTTCAGCAAGTAATTTTTTCAAGACGCCCTTAGGTACAATCTGAAAATTATTTAAGTTCAGGTGCCAATTCAAAATCGATAGGTATCTGAGTGATGCCATGAAGATAATTTGATATTATTTTGTCTCCAATGACGACTAACATATCTACCATATTTTCTTCAGTATAGCCGGCTGAAAAAAAAAGCTTCTATTAAATTCGCATCGGGCCTTCCGTGAGTTTCAACGACGGATTTGACGAGGCGAGATAAAGCCTGTATTTTCAGATCAAAATTGTCAGTGGATTTGCGAATGTCCATAATTTGACCATCAGTAAATCCCTTCATCTTGCCAATGGTTGTATGTGCGCTTAGACAATATTTACAATTGTTAAATTGGCTTACAACGAGGTTAATGACCTCTCTCTCCTTTCCGGTCAAGGAGCTCTTTGCGTTCTGAAGGGTAAGATAGGATTGTAACGCGTTGGAAGACTTTCCGATGGTGGCATAAAGATTGGGAACAAATCCCAAACCTGCTTTTAAATTGTCGAATAACTTTTGATTTGTGGATGATACTTCTTCTCTAGTTGGAACAGAAAACGATTTCATCTAGAATTCTCCTTCATAAAATAATTCTATCAGAATTGAGAAGTAAAGGAATGTCAGGAAGGCTTTTATTTAGGTCAATTTTTCCAGATCGATATTTAGATTTTTTCCTTCTGTAGAATCCCTAAACTAGGCAAAAAGAGAAAAATTCTGGTCATTTCAATTTATAGGGAGCTACAAAGTAATAATCATGGCGACTATCTATAAGATGAAATCCAAAATAGCATGACAAAAAATAACGACTAAAAGGTGCAGATGAGCATTCATATTTGACTACAGGTTCCTATTTCTACAGGTACTATCGTATTTTCTTTAATAATTTGCTCCGCGGATCTCTCATATTTTAGTTCACAATTTTTTGGGTGAAAACCGCGTCGTATACTCTTTCAAATTAGACTTTTCCTTTTTTGGATTTTCTGAAACTTACATTGTGTGGCTAATGTTTCTGTGATTATTCCAATTGGACCCACGGAGGATACTTGGGAAGTCCTACTACAACAGTTGCTAGATTTTACAGATTGCCTTGAAATATTGCTCATAACCTCTTTACCCGAGCAAGGAGCCAAGATTTTAGAGAAATCAAAGTTAATCCCCAAAGTAAAGGTCTTACTAATTCCGGGTGGGCGAGGAGTGCTCATGAATTTTGGGGCAAAATTTGCTAAGGCGAGTTATTTGTGGTTTCTGCATGCGGATAGTGTATTGCCAGGAAATTATACAACTTCAATTTCAAAGGCTATTCGTAATAGTAGGGAGGCAATTTACTATTTTGATTTAACATTTAGCACGAAAGGTTTCACTTGGATGAAGTTAAATGAAATGGGAACCTATGTTCGTTCTCATATTTTAAAATTGCCGTTTGGAGACCAAGGGTTTCTGATGAGCAAGGCTATATTTTTTAGATTGGGAATGTACAAGGAAAATTTGAAATATGGCGAGGATCATCTGTTTGTTTGGCAGGCTCATTTGCAAAAAGTTCCTGTACTATGCATTGGAGAAACAATTATCACAAGCCCCAGAAAATATACTAAATATGGTTGGTTTAGGGTGACTGCCTTGCATCTAATGCTTACATTTACTCAAGCTTTTCCAGAATTTTTGAAATTACTCTTCCGGAAAACCAAAAAATAAGATTTGGATCCATGCGAGAACAACCGTTTATAGGAAATTGCTCTTCCTGTTTCAGATCTCTTGCAAACGATAAGCTTGAATTTTATATTGTTAAACGCTAGGTGGAAGGGAGCATTTTTTCTATGGGCATGAACTAAGACATTTGTATCAACTGCAATCATCTCTCACCATAAATAAGCGAACGCATCTCATTCCAATTCCCAAGTTCAATGCCAGGGTGAACACCGGATTTTCCATAAGACAAGTCAGGTAACCTATACATTTCCTCATTATTTTTAAAGTCTAGATAGCTACGCAAAGAGTGTTCCAAAACTTCTCGAATTGTAATTTTGGCCTCACTTGCATATTTTTTCGTTTGCAGGAAAAGTTCATCCGATATTTCAACAGTGGTTTTCATATCCAAATACTACCAGAACCGTAAATATGGGTCAAGCATGATTTTACAGAAAAACCTAAGGTTATAAGCTAATCCATTCTTTTTCAACGCTCCTTGAAAGAAAAAAGTTAAAGATAAAATCCAGCAACTAACTTTATTTTAAGAGACCTTCAATTTTATTTTTTCTCCTTAAAAGTCAGTAACCAAACAGTCTCACGCGGATCAAGGAAAACAAATGGAAGCAGTAGCAAAAGACGATTCTGGGTATCATCAGAATGTCTTGACAGTCTAGAATAAATCAATGATATGAAGCAATGGGTTTAGCAACAAAAAAGAAATCAGAAGAAGTCTTCACAAAAAAAGAAGCAGAACTAGAGATTCAGAAACTTATCCAAGAGAGATTGGGACTGCTTCCAATCGAAATAAATGAATTTGGAGTATACTACGATGACAAAGAAACTATAGCAATGATTAGGGAATTAAAGCAGAAAGGAATCAGGCCTGCTGTTAACGACTCTTTGTTTGTTGAGTCTATTTCTCGATTCTGAATTACATCTCGACCGCCTAGAAAATTATTCTTCCTTTTTTCCGAGAACAGGTTCCCATCTTTGCAACAGATCGCAATTCATAATATGAGGGTGTTCTAATAGCTGTTATAGCTTTTCCAAGCCTTCTTATCTAATCGCTACTTGTCATCACTCTGTTTGTTCCATTGGCAGATACTGCAACAAAGAGATTATTGCCGAAAGTCACGAATTCCCATTGATTTGCTTCCGCGGCACTTCTAGCTGTCCAAGTGATTCCATCGGAGCTTGTCATCACTAGGTTCGCTCCCGTCGTCACTTGGTTCGCTGACCCTGTCCTACCACTACTGGCTACTGCCACAAAGAGATTATTGCCGAAAGTCACTGAATTCCACTCAGTTGCCGCCGCGGCAGTTCTTGCTGTCCATGTGATTCCATCTGAGCTTGTCATCACTCGGTTCGTTCCATCATTTGCTACTGCGACAAAGAGATTATTGCCAAATGTCACGAATTCCCATTGATTTGCTTCCGCGGCACTTCTAGCTGTCCAAGTGATTCCATCCGGGCTTGTCATCACTCGGTTCGTTCCACCCGTTGCTACTGCCACAAAGAGATTATTGCCGAAAGTTACGGATTGCCATGTATTTCCTTCCGTGGCATTTCTCGCTGTCCAAGTAATTCCATCGGGGCTCGTCATTACTAGGTTCGCTCCCGTCATCACTCGACCGCCACTATCAGATGCTACTGCCACAAAGAGATTATTGGCGAAAGTCACTGATTGCCACTCATTTGCCGCCGCGGCACTTCTCGGTGTCCAAGTGATTCCATCGGAGCTTGTCATCACTCGGTTCGTTCCACCCGTTGCTACAGCCACAAAGAGATTGTTGCCGAAAGTTACGGAACTCCAAGAATTTGCTTCCGCGGCAATTCTCGCTGTCCAAGTGATTCCATCCGGGCTTGTCATCACTTGGTTAGTTCCACTACCACCAGCACGTCCTACTGCCACAAAGAGATTATTGCCGAAAGTCACGGAACACCACTCATTTACTACCGCGGCAGTTCTCGCTGTCCATGTGACTGCAGTTGCTGTCGTTGTGGTTGTGGTTGTGGTTGTGGTTGCGGTTGTTGTTGTAGCCACTGAAGTTCCTGAGGCTACTGAGGTTACGACTCCTGCCCTTGTGACCAACCTCAAAACATTGTTCCCTGTGTCCGCTACAGCGATACTTCCATTTGGTGCTATGGCAACTCCCCTTGGACTGTTAAAGGAAGCAGTTGTCCCGGTACCATTTGCACTACCTGTTGAGCCTGAACCAGCAAACGTGGTAACAATACCTGCACTTGTAACTTGGCGGATCTGATTGTTACCAGTATCGGCAACAAAGACGACTCCCGAGGAATTAACGGCAATTCCAGAAGGACTATTAAAAGAGGCGGCAGTCCCTGTCCCATTCGAAGTCCCTGATGAGCCTGACCCAGCTAACGTGGTAACTACACCTGCACTTGTAACTTGGCGGATCTGATTGTTACCAGTATCAGCTACAAAGAGATTCCCTGAGCTATCTATAGCCAAAGCAGTGGGGTTGTTAAAGGAAGCATTTGTTCCTGTGCCATTATTACTTCCGGCAGTCCCTGTTCCGGCAAAGGTTGTGACCACTCCCGTCGATGTGATCTGTAGGATTCTATGGTTTCCTGCATCCGCTACGAAAACTGCTATATCGCTCGAACGAACCGCCACGCCATTCGGGCGAGCCGAGTTGGCCGAAGCTGATCCATTCAAGATACCTAGTTCGCCCCCAGAGGTGAAGGTTCGAATCCGGTTCGAGTTCGGTTCAGAAAAAATAATTCTACCATTGGAATCCACTGCCAAGCCTGTCGGACTCTCTAAATTCGATAATGTTGCGTTAGAAGAACCCTGGAGTGCCAGAAGTGCAAAGAGAAAAAAAGGATCGTCGTCGTCCTTCTTGCAACCAGAGGCTAAAAAAAGCGATAAAATTAGAAAAGACTTTAAAAGATTCTGCAACATATAAACGAATTAAAATTCGCAGAAACTTCTATTGGCTATCTAAAAAAACTCATAAAAGCGAAATTTTAAAATTTTTTTACCGAAAACAGGTCTCGGATCTTGATCAGGAATCCCAATCATCACGAAACAGAATCCATGATATGAGTTCCTTATTTTTTGCGCCTATGCATCTGTTAGCTACCTCCACCTACACCTAAACCTCTCGTCTAGTCGCAAATACCACCATCATATCTCCCTGATTAGTTGCTTTCACGAACCAATCAAAGACTTTTTTAGCAATTTTGAATACAAAACTAGCGCCCTTGCGATTGGTCATGCCACTGCCATAGGTAAACGACTTTTGAACTTGGTAGCCTAAAGATTGCAAGAGATCCAAAATCCCAGGTAACGAGTAGTAGTAGAGGTGCTCAGGCACATTTAGGTAGCGCCAATTTTCTTTTTTGATTCGCGCAAGGATTCCGTATCGGCAGGTGGATAGAATCAATGCCCCACCAGGCTTTAGGTGTTTCTGGATTTTTTCGAGGGTTTCTTTGGGCTGGTGGAGATGTTCAATGGTTGCCCAGAGTGTGATCAAATCAAAAGACTGCGACGATTTCTTATCCCATTCCAAGAAAGGTTCGGAATACACAGTCAAACCCAATGATTCTCTAGCGAATCGGGAAGGTTCCTCTGCGATCTCGATTCCAAAGGCTTGGTAGCCTCTTTCTTTCATGTAATTAACAAAATAGCCTGCCGCACAACCAATGTCTAACGATCGTTTTTGAGTTGATTGGAACTTGGCTTCCCATTCGTTAAATCCAGCGTCTTGCAAATTGAGCTGAAACACTCGGGAAATTTCTTTTTTCATAGAATCCGAGTAATAGTTGTCATAGCCTCGGTCCGTTCTTTGAGTAAAATAAGAATTGGAATAGTATTTAAAAACCTCTTCTTCCGATGGCTGGGGATTGACTTGGACAAGCCCGCAAGAATTGCACTTTACAATGGAAAAAACTTCACCAAGCGGACTCGCTTTGGAAAGAACTTTGGTGAAGGAATCACTCCCACAGGTATTGCAAAGGACAGACTGCATTTTATTTTCGACTGGAAGTCCAAATCTTTCTGAGACCAAAAAGCATCAAAGAAGAAAAACAAAGTACAAGAATAATTGTAGAAGACGTAGGGAAATAGATTTCTTCTCCCTTCCATTGAAAACCAAACAAAGAGAAATAGAATCCGAACAATGTTCCGAGAACTGAAAAAGTGACTACGGCAAGGGCAAGTTTACGGATAGAAGAAAACCAAGGGAGCAGAGTAAACACAGGAATGATCATATGACTCATAGAAAAAAATGACCCAAATAGATTTACCGCAACTGTTATAGAAACGGCAAGAATCGCATAGTAGAGCAAATCAAAGAACAATGGATTCCCTTTTTGGATTTTATACTGCTCAGGATCAAAGCTAATAAACAGAAACCTGTGAAAGAAAAAACCATATAGGATGAGAGCAAAAACCGAAGCATACACCCCTAGAGTATTGAGTTTAACTTGAGAAGTTAAAATATCTCCGAAGTATGAAGCCATGATATGGTTCTGGACATTTCCACCTAATGCAAGCAAGAATTGCGAAATGGCTGAGAAAAAAAGAAAGAAAATTCCGAGGACCACTTCTTCTGAATTCTTTACCCTGTTTTTGACTAAAACAAGAGGAATGGTGAGGCAAAGGGAAAGCAGAATTGTCCAAACTTCTCCTTTCCACTGCAAAAACAAACAAACAGCCACAGCAAAAGACACACCTTGGGAAAGGGTCAGTCCGAAAAATGTCATCCGCCTGAGAACGATTAGAATTCCCAAAAGACTCAGAAGAGCTCCTGATAGAGAACCCAAGACCAATTGAGGCAAAAACAGTTCCCAGGTACTAGTCAGATCCGTCATTGTGCTCACAGTTGATTGGTTTTTCACCTTTGCTTAGGTGGTAGAACTTTCCTTGGTCTATTTCAAAAACTTCGGCAAATCCGTCTTTCCAGTCATAATTTAGGTTATGGGTGATAAAAAAGAGAGAGGCATTCCATCTGGATTTGTATAAATTAAGAATATTTTGGAAGTTTCCCCTAGCTCCATGGTCCAGAGCATCCATAGGTTCATCTAAAAAGACTAGTTTTGCTTTAGAAAGCAAGGCTCGAACAATCAGTACCCTTTGCAACTCTCCCCCACTGCATTCCGCAATTTGCTTGGGAAGCAAAGGCAAAAGTTCCGAAAGAGAAATCAATTCCTCCCACCAGCTAGACTCCGTTATGCCTTTAGAAAAAGGAAGAAAGCCTTTGTAAGGCATACTTAAAACTTCTCGAACAGAAAGAGGAAAATGCAATTGGAGTTTTTTGGATTGAGGAACGTAAGAGAAAGACCACTTGTTTTGAACCGTGAGTGTTCCTTGGAGTTTTGGCAACAGTCCCGTTAAGGTCTTGAATAGAGTGGTTTTCCCTGAACCGTTTCCTCCTGTGAGTGCATAGTTCTTTCCTTCTTCAATGTGAAAATGAATCTCTTGTACAACAGGCTTGTTTTGGGTATAACCAACCGAGAGATTTTCTGCATGGATGAGCATGAACTTACTTGGGGTTTCCTTTGGAACCTGTTTGATCCAAAGCCTCACGTATTTTTTTCATCATATAACGAAACCCGGCTTCATAAGAGGTCGATTCTGGCATTCCTCCCACAGAGGTTGGCATGGTCAAAATAACTGCCCCTGGAACTTTACTCGCAACAAATTCAGCGTATTTGGGATTGTTGACTGGCGAGATCAAAATCACTTTGATCCCTTGCGAATTCATCGTTTTGATCACATCTTCCATATAACGATTCGAAGGAGGAATTCCTGGTCTCTCTTCAATGGAAAGGTTCGCATTGAACTTAAATCGAGAGGCAAGATAGACAAACTCCTGGTGGAAAACTGCCACCTTCGAATCAAAGTATGGTTGAAACAGTTTCATCTCTTCTTTGACCAGATCAATCATTCGTGTTCGGAAGCTTTCAAAGTTTGCTTTGTAAAAGGCTTCATTTTCTGGGTCAGCCAATCGTAAACTGTTGAGCATAGTATAAGCCATTTGAATGACGTTGATGGGATCCAACCAATAGTGTGGATTGCCATAAATATGCAAATCACCCATAGAACGATCTACCATAACCGTGGGTTTGCCTAGAATGGTGATTCCCACACTCGCATCACAATAGCCGTTTTGCCCCTTTTGGATTTGCATGTTTCGCGACTGTTCTAATAAAAGAGGGACCCAACCCACTTCTAGATCTAGGCCCACCATACAAAAAACATCTGCTTTGTTGAGTTTGACCAGAAAATCAGGCCTTGTCATAACGAAGTGAGGATCATCGTATCCACGGATCATTGACTCAACTTCTCCTCTATCACCAACCAATTGTTCTGCTATATAGCGAAGGTCGGTGGTCGTTGTGACCACTCGGATCTTATCACCAGCATAGATGGGAAATTGGATACAAAACAGAATCAGAAGGAGAAGGATGTGGAGGAATTTTTGTTTCATAGTGATTTTAGTATTTATGCGCAGGGTGCGAACCCAGAATGAATGTTGCCTGAATGTAGTATCTCCAATCCACAAATTCGGGATTGCCACTTTCGGATGAAAAATCAGCCGTATAACGTCTTTCCGTTGAAGCTCGGATGTAACTGAATTCCGAGGGCTTGTAGGTCAATTGCAGAGTGTTGCCTTCCACTGCATTTCTTGCGATACTACCGTTCTTGTCTCGCAAGTTTGGAACATTAAAAAAGTCATATCTATAGCCAATAGACCATTGTTGGTGGAACTGGTAATCCAAGAAAATGTAGTAACCCCAAAAGGTTTCCATAGGTATTGGGCTTCTCACAAAAGAAATTGGATCCAGCTTGTCTGGATAACGGTTTTCTCGGTACCAGAGCTCACTCATTAGAATAAAGCTCTTTAGCATAGATTGGTTCCATCGAACGACTGAGTCCAATCCGTATTGGTAGCGAACGGCCTTTGTGACAGGATCAATTTCGTATCGCATCCCAGTGGCCCCGAACTGCCAGCCCCAGTTGTTCCCTAGGTAAACGAAGTTTTTCAAATGCGCATACATCATAGGATTGTTCTTGTTTACCCCTGCTGTATGAGTATGCCCCCAGTACCTTCCATTTGTTCCGCCCAAAACCAATTCCGTGGTTACCTTTGTCCAAAAAGGGAAGAGAATGCTGATCTCAGCCCCTGTGTCCTCCACTGCCTCGTTGTCCAACAAACGTTGATGGACAATGGGAGCAAAGGTAAAATTCCAATCGTGTCTGTGGATGCGATTGAGTCTACCCACATCCAAAAAGAATCTCCCCATTTTTACGTTTACATATTTGGAAAGAAAAGGGAAAAGAATGTTTGCTTCATGGATTTCAAAATAGTAGCGCCCACCTTCATTGTGAGCGGCGACGAGGAGAGTCCCTCGACCGAATTGATCGATTGCCCCAAACATACCAAACTCGGCTTCCCTAACATCAAAGCTATTGGAAGTGGTCTGGGGTTTGTTTTTGTCCCATTGACCGACCATATCTACAGCCGTCATAACATCCATCATTAGGTTTTGAACCGATCGATCGGCTGTTAAGGGATTGATTTGAGTTGGGCTTGTCGTATTTCTTGAATTTTCAAATTTCTTTTGCTGTTTCGCTTGGGAATCGACTTCTTTTTGCAAAGCGGTTTCCCAGTCTTCTTCATCGGGCTTTGAAGTATTGTTAGATGATTTTTGGTCCCGACCTGAGGATTGTGCCAATGTGCTTTTTTCTTTTTCTACCAAATCTTCCCAAGTTTTTCGATACGGATCCACCTTTTCATTTTGATTATGCCAATGTGGGTCTCCCCAAACGGGGATTTGGAACATAGGTTTATAGACCTTAGCCTGGGGATTTCGTTTAGAATTCTCCGAGGAAAAGACGGGGTCTGACGCTTTCTGGAACTCTGTAGACTCTGCAAACAGCGATGTCCCAAAAGGGTTGAAAAAACAGAAAAGGGAAAGAAACAAAAGTTTCCTTCCCTTCGTGCTGTTTAGCGTTTTAAATGTAAAAATTTTCAGCGTTTACGTTCGCTTTTTCTTAAACTTACTTTACGGAACGAATGGAACCAGATGTAGCAAATGGGTCGCCTGGAGTGATCGTTGTAATTGCCGCATTACGCAAAGCAAATCCAGCAAATGTTTCACTAGAACCCATTGTGACGAGCTCAGTAGCCGCTCTTGTAGCAGTCCAAATTTCTGTTTCTGTGTCAAAAACGTTGTTTCCAGCTCGGTCGCTAGTTGTGAGAGCTGAACAAGCCTTATCCCAAACAAGGTTGTGGAATTTAACTTTGGAATCAGGCGTATCTACTTCTCTATGAATGTCAACGCAGATTGATTTCGAAGTTCCAACGGTTGCGGTGATTACTGTCGCCTTTCCAGTAGTAGCGGTAACTTGGTTTCCGGCAACAAACCCAGTGATAGCTGTCGGCGTGATACGAAGGTATGAATCTTGGTCCCCTCTGGTTTTCAGCGTTTGGCTAGCCGATCCAAAGATTCGAATTTCGCCATCGGCCGCAGTAAAGGTGTAAGTCAGAGCAAAGGAAGTCTTTCGCTCTAAACCAGCAGTGGTAGCCGCTCCAGTAGAGATGGCTTTGTCTTCTCCTTTTCCTGCCGAAGCAATGGTTCTACCAGCCAGGCTAAAATTAGGAACAGTAACAGCGGTGAAGCCTGTAGGTAGGCTGGGTTGGCTCGCAAGCAAAAGAGCGAGAACAGGGGTGTTATCGTCTTCTTTTTTGGGAGTGCAAAAGGCAACCATTGAGAGTGCCGCTAGTGCAGTGATTTTATTTACAATTGTCATAAAGATCCTCATCTTTCTTTTTTTTTAAATGCAACTGGGTTGCAACATTTCCTGAATGCAACTGAGTGTCAACTTTTTTTAGTGCGGGGCGATCATTTCTCCAGGGATCATTTGGCGGATAGTAGCTCCGTTGGCGATGAGCCCAATCTTGAAACCAGGCAAAGTGCCTTGGATTCCAGGTCTTTCAAATTCATAACCCCCAATTGCTCTGTCCCTATCGGTTAACGAAGCACAGGCTTGAGACCATCCAATCAAGTGCCCACCGCTATGATCATGCACATCAAAACAATAGGTTCTCACTTGAGAAACTCCAGCTTTGTTTCGGACTGAGCCAATGATCCCTTGTGCTTGGTTTTCCGAATTGATGATTGAAACGTTATCAGCCGTTATTCTAAATCTCGGACCGACCGGAGTGTTCCCAGCGGCACTTGCCGAAACAACGACATCTAGATAGGCATCTGCTCGGTCCAAGCGAAAGGTCACTTCCATTGATTGGCTTTTACTGCCCAAAGTGGGATAGTCAGACAATGACACCAAACTACTAGTAGTTGAGTTTCCAACAACCCCATCCCCTGGGAATGCCAAATTTTGGTTTGGAAACCCAAGGCTCGATAGAGAGGCACTGCTCGTACAACCAGAAATATTAAATCCTTGTCTAGAACCATTGGAGTTCCCAGTGATCGTTCCAACCCCGCCCCGGATAGGAGCTACAGAAAAATTGGAACAATTTGCCGTAGCCGCTTGGCTGCTGATCCCCGCCCGAAGCAGGTCAAGAACCTGGGGATTGATCCGCTCGGGCTTGTTGCCAAAGTATTGAGAGCAAGAGGAGATGGAAATTGCCCAAAACATCCCGATTCCCATCTGCCAAATACAACTGAGTTTCATTTACTTGACTAAGCTCTGGACTGGGCAAGTCTTGTCAACAAGGGTTTACCAATGCGCCACACTGTTTATTTGCTTTCCATCTTTTCGATTTTTATTTTTGGATTTGGCTGTAACGGAGTTCTTCCTGGTTCTTCTCCATCGAAGGACAATTCAGAGCAAATCTTGGGTCTAGGGCTTGGACTGTTGACAACGTCTGCGGGATCGACTTTGACCGCAAGAGAACCAAGACCTTTCCGAGGGAGATCCCTCTTTGTCTATTCCACAGGCACTACTGTCTATGATTGGAACAATGACTCCTCGGTGGGGACTCTCGCCGAACTAAACTCAGTGGCGACTGCACCAGTGGAGTCCGAAAATGGACGGTTTGCTTTTTTAAATACAGGGAACACTCAGTTTCGAGTGGCGGATTCTGGCCTTAACTTGAGTCCCCACGGAGACCACTACCATGTGGACAAATCGAATCCAGCTCTTATCACAACTGCGAGACTTCCCCTTAACCTGGGAACACCTGTTAGCAGTTTTTCAAAGAATGGAAAAACCAGTTTTGTTTTCTCCAACGGTCTCATCCGTTTGATTGAAGAAAAAAACATCATCGGCCAAAGCTCCCCTACTTTGGAATCTTTGGTCAATCCTCCTAGTGTCACTAGCCAAAGCACGGTTGTTTGGTTAAATGCTTCCAAAATCATAGCAACAGATGGGAATGGGTTTCGATTCTATACCAATCGCACAACGGGAGCTGTCGAGACTCCTTCGGGTGCTCCCAATTGCATAAACCCAGGTTACCCTGCCACACACCAGACCCCAATTTCCACCCAGAGCTTTACAAATCTAAATTTGGAATTTTCGTACAATCACGCTTTAGTCTATCCCTGTGACAATGGAACCAGTATCATTCGACATTCTGATTCCAATAATTCCGGGACTGGAACATACAGTTTCACCACAACTGGTTCAAGTAGAATTACGAATTGGAAGCCTTTGTTCCGCAATAACAACTACAGTGTTTTTGGCAGAAATACAAAGCCCATTTTTTTTGGAAATGCGGGTTCGGATTCCGAAACCTCACTCATTCGTTTGGATGCAGAAACAGGAGCTGTGCTTACTGTCAGTTCAAGTGCAAGTGCCTACAAAAGCCAAAACTTTGCCACCGAAGAAATGCTAGGTAAGCAAGTGGCAATCCTTCGAAATGACGGAGTGGTTTCCGTTTACAATGCTGACACATTAGTTCCAATCAGAGACCTGCGATTTTTGCCTAGTGACGCAGTCTTAACTGGGGCGGATGCTCCCAGGCTTTACTCCACATGGAATGCTTGTTTTGTGCTTTATGTTGACAGCAAAGGAGTTTTTTCCATCCAAGAAATCAATTTGGAAGAAGCCATTGCCACAAGAAAAATTACTTTAAACGCAAAGCCTCTAGCCGTTACCTTTCATATCGCGCGTATGAAAGGGGCGGAATACGAGGGTGCTCCCCATCAATAACAAATTAGTTTTGCCTTGGATTTAAAAAACCCGTCCTAGACTGGGACGGGCACTTGGATTTTTTTCTTTCCTCTAATTCTCGTTAAATTTGCTTCAATGATCGCCGAGCTGTCCAAAAGGTAGGCGGAAGCCAGGTTCTTTCGGCTTTCTCTTCTTTCTACCTTTGCTCTTCCGATGCTTCTTTCTAAAAGCAAACTGTTCAAGAAGCGAGCGCAAGACTCAACCACCTCAAAAGCCAATTCGTCTCTGAGTTCCGAAGTTTCAATTCCGGTAAACTCCTGGACAACAGCTTCAAACTTAGAGAATAAATCTTCTAGATCTCGGCTAACCGAAAATCCAGACATTTCTTTTCTAAAATAGTCTCGAAGAATTCCCTTATCCGTCATTCCACTCACAATTCCACCGATGCAAGCAACTGTTTGGAGCTGTGTGGTTCCTTCGTAGATATTGGTAATCCGAACATCTCTATAGATTCTAGCCACATCATAGTCTTCCGTATAGCCAGATCCACCATGGATTTGGAGAGCGTCGTAAGCTACTTGGTTCGCAAGTTCGGTGATATAGTATTTTGAAAGCGGAGTAAGAAGTGTTGCAAGTTTTTCCCAGGTCTTGAAAGATTCAATCGCTTTGATTTCTTTTTCGGACTTTCCATTCATTCTACCTCGTTCTTCTGTCCATCGATACAAATCTACGGCTCGGCTTGCTTCGTATAGAATGCAGCGCATAGCGGCAACTTCTCGTTCCATTCGCTCCAACATTTTTCGAACAGCAGGAATGCGGTCGATGGTCTTTCCGAATTGAACGCGTTCGCTGGCATATTTTTTAGCTTCAAAATAGCCTGCCGATGCAATCCCCATAGCCTGAGCGGCAATGTTGAGTCTTGCCTGGTTCATCATCGCCATCGAGTATTTTACCAGACCCTTGCCCTCTTCCCCAATCAAAATGCCAGGAGAGTTTTCAAACACTACTTCACAAGTCGGAGAGCAATGTAGCCCCATCTTTTTTTCGATACTGGCTACATGGATGTCTTCTGATCTAACAAGAAAGAAGGAAAGCCCTCTTGCTCCACTGGTCGGTGACCCAGTTCTCGCTAGTGTTAAAATAATAGATGGAACCGTATCAAACCCACAAGCATGTGTGATGAAGCGTTTGGTCCCTGTGATTCGCCAAACACCTTTTTCATCCTTCACTGCTTTCGTTTGGAGATTGGGGAGATCAGAACCATAGTTTGGCTCTGTCAAAGCCATGGCACCACAGAGAGAGCCTTCAGCCATTTTTGGAACAATTTCTTGGATCATTTCTTCGGTTCCGAATCGCTCCACTGTTTCTGCTAAGTTCATACAACCCAAAGTGATAGCAAAAGAACCATCGGCACGAGAGACAATTTCAGATAACATGGATTGAACGACAGACGGAAGCCCTAGTCCACCATAGTGTCTGTGGATCGCATAAGGGAGAAGACCTGCTGATTTGATTTTTTCTACTAAATCCACCATGGCTTTAGGGAAATGCACCTTACCCGCGTCATAGCGAAGACCTTCTTCATCCATAGGTTTTGCAACCTGAGACAATTCCTTTCCGCTAATGTCTCCAGCTGATTCTAAAGTGGATCGGTAGAATTCGAGAGCGTCTTCATAGTTTCCGGGAGCCAAGGCAAGAGTTTCGGTGCCCGACTTGGAGTATTCGGCAAAGTCGGCAAATCCTTCTTCATAGGAATCAATGATCTCTTTCCACTGAGTCAGTGAGTCGAAGTGTTCCTTTAAATCGTCGTTATCTAAAAAGTAATTGCTAATGATCATGTATTGTCCTCTTTTCTAAAATCCGCTCTCTTATAGACTTAACAAACTAATCGCTAAGGCGAGCTTTTTTGGTTTACCATCCAAAGAGAAAACTGCTCTAAAAACTGCCAAAGTATTTTTTTCTGCGTTTCATTTAACAAAGACTTTTCCAGAGCAATAGAGTAGCAACCGAGCCAAACCTGCCGAGCTTCCTCAGTGATCTCCCATTGAAAATGACGTGCCCTCATCCGAGCCGGCCCTCGTTTTTCTGCATAGTAAGCTGGTCCTCCCGTGACTTGGATTAGAAAATCAGCCTGATGCTCCGCCGGTTTTGTAAAATCTGCTGGAAATAGGTCTCGGATGGAGGACTTGGCAATTTCTTTGTAAAAATTCTCAGCCAGGGCACGAAAGGAGGCTTCCCCTACTTCTAAAAACAGGGTCGAAAGCCCTGGAATTTCGCGCGGAGGTCCTTGGGGAGGGGTATAGATTTCACGGTTCATATAGGCTCCGACACTAATCGGCTTTCCAATTAGGCAAAGCCAAAAAAGCAGTTTGGAAGGATATGCAACTCAGTTGCAAAAAATCTTGACGGTCTTAGGATAAATTCCGATATTTGCAATTGAATTGCATTTGTCTCAAGTCAAATCTCTGGAGAAATCAGGAACCATGAACGTACTTCTCGGAACCAAAGAAATCGAGTTAACTGGTAAAAAGCCAAATGAAGGATTTCGATGGGTAAAGCCTTTTCGACTTCCACCAGCTTACAATACTAAGAAGGCTCTATCCGAACGAGACTTAGAACAAGGGCTTGTCATTCTCTCCACTCTACCCAATATCCATTCTCATGCCTGTGCCGCCCAGGTTCTAGACCTGGAAGAAGAGTGCAAACGACGCGAGCTAAATGCTAAAATACTGCATGTAGCCTGCGATTGCCCGGACCATTGGGATGAAGTTCGGAAGCTCCATCCTTTTTTGAAGGCAAAAGGGTTCACATTCGAAGACGCAAACCAGAAAGACATCAATGTGTTTTCTGAATCCCTAGGCGTAGGTGTAAAGGGGTCCAAACGGATCGCACATGGTTTGTTTGCCTTTTTGGATGGTAGTCTGGTAAAAGCCTATATCCCAAGACAACAGTATGGAATTCCAAACATCAAAAAGTTTTTAGATTCCGTCGAAGAAAAAGCTAAACTGTAACTAGAAAAAAGCGATTTCCCCTTCTTTATAGTTTTTCAGGGCATGAGTTATTATTCTCAGCTCATTTTCATCCAGGATAGCTTCGTGTAAGAGCAAAAAGTCCATGGCATTGGTTCTATCTTCTTCTTTTGTATTGATCAGTTCGTGCAAAAGAATGGAAAGCCGGTTCTTGTTACGTGATTTTGGTTGCAAAGTTCTTTCTACCTCCGGTGGAAATTCATTTTTCATCTGTTTTGCGAATATTTCCCAAACTGAAATACCCTCGAGGAGGATTTCGATTTCTGTTAAAAAATGGTTTGCCTCTTCTGATACCGACTCAGACAGAACCATTACCATTCGCATATACCCATATAAGGTGGGATTTCGATAAAAAACTCTGTTCAGATCTTGTTTGGGAATGTCGGTAAATAAATGAATCAGTCGATCCATCCCTAAGTTCTCTTCATCGATTTTGTTGAAGAAAACTTCCCAAGCTTTTGCATCTAAGTTTGCGAGCAATTGGATTTTCAATGCAGGGTCTTTGCTTGTGATATCTTCTTCTATCAAGAGTCTCAAACTTTGATTAGCTGAGATATGTTTTGCCATTCTCGAAAAGTAGACAATATAATCAGTGTTTCCTTCTTTGATATAGGAGCCCAATCCATGATAGATGAAATTGAGAAGAAAAGAAAGTGGAAGGTCTTCTTGGTTTAGAAGTTCTATCAACTCTGGTTCATTTCTTAGAATCCAAGCATAACTGATAAAGTAATCCCTAAGATCATCTGTTTCCATGATAATCTCGAGAAACTGCTTCTTATCTTCGGACTTTGAGAGAAAGACTAGGATTTCCTTAGCTTTTTCTGGGGATGCCTGAAACCAAAAATCTTTTAGTAGTAGGCTCATGGTTTCTTTGACTCAATAAATCAAAATTTCCCAACGCAGATTCCTTGACTTATAGGTAGAATGATTCTAAGGTTTTGAAATTCAGAGGGTTTATGTATAGAAGTAAGATCATTTTGGTATTTATTTTTAGTTTGGGATTTCTTTTCCCTATTCTATCCACGCCGGCAAAAAAGGAAAAAGTGCGCACCGAGGAAACAGCGAGCGCAGCCACAAGCTCGGCTTCTGGCAAGACAGGGTTGTTGTTACAAACTGTAGGAACATTGGCGGCTCAAGGGCTGTATTTAACGTACACTTCGATCGGGGCATTGACCGATGGTTTTTCAGCACAAGCGTATGACAAAGAAACAACGCAATCTTTAATGGCTGGGTATATCAACCTAAGTAAGGTTTGTAGAGACCAATTGGGAATTCTTGTTTCAGAAGGCAAGCTCTCTCCGGAAGACAAAAAAGTGTTACGAGAAATTGAAGTGACCTATGGATTTCTTATCAACCAAGGGCAGGCTTTCTTGGACTACATTGAATCAGGAGACCAAACCTATTTAGGAACCTTTGATGAAAACAGAAAATTGGCTTGGGCTCGCATTGTCAAAATTCTCCAGATTCCGGAATAAACAAAAGTTACACAAAACAATAGAAACACGATTAAGCATGTAAATAGGAAGCTGGAGAGATCTTTATCATTGGTTTCTGAGACAAAAAAGCCAAAGATAGATTTTCTAAATTCAGCATAAAATTTGGTTCGAGCCATGACTCCCGACCAGAAGAAGACAAAAAGTGCATGCTTTCCAAAAATGGAAAACAGAGAGGGCATACTTTTTTCAAACCATTGGAACAATGAGTAAAAGCCAATGGCAAACCCACCAGTCCAAAAGACAAAAGACATGGTCCAAAGCGATTTGTTCCACGGAATGAAAAAGGAGAACATATAGCCGAGAATCATAATAAACAAAGATACCAATACTTGCCTTTGCAGAATTTTCACTCCTCGGCATGGATCCTGACTCTTTTGCCAAGAAGCAAAGAATCCCCCTAGAGCAACAGTAGACAGCGCCGTCACGCTGGATAAAATCCCCTCTGGATCTAGAGTTTTTGTTTCTTTCCAGATATGGATTCCTAATACCGTCTGATCCAAGTATGATGCTAGATTTCCATCTAACTCTAGATTATACCAACCAAAACTCCACAGCCCTGCTCCAGAAACAGCTATCCCTTTGAGCAAAAATGATACGAGAATGCCAATTCCGATCGCAAAGTAAACCAATCTCTGGGCTGAAACAAATTCCAAAAGCAAACTAAATACAAAAGAAAGTAGAGCAATTCTTTGGAGCACTCCAGGAATTCGCATGGAAGAAAAATCGAATTTAGGAAAGGCATTCAAGAAAAGCCCAGCCAGTAGTAGAATCAAAAAACGAAACAACCATTTTGAATAAGGTGCTGGTTTGCCCAAGCGGTTTCCTTTTTGCAAAAAACTGCTAAAGCCCACAATCCAAAGAAAAAAGGGAAAAATGAAATCAGCAGGGTAACACCCATTCCACTTTGCATGCTCTAAAAAACTATATTGGGAAGACCAGGAACCAGGCAGGTTTACAAATAGCATTAAAAAGACGGTAAAGCCTCGGAATTCATCCAAGGCTAGGTCTCTGGGTTGATTAGACAAATTTACCGAACCTTGCATAGTTTGCTAGTGAGGAGTGGATCAAGCTTTCTTCCCAATGATCCAAAATAACTGCACTCCCTTTTAGATAAGAAAGCACATCGGCTCTCTCTTCAGAAATCAGTGATTTCACAGAATGAAGTATTTTAGTTATTCTAGTTATATTTCTGTCGCGAGGAGATCTGTTCTTTTCCGATTTTAAGTCGTACTCCGCTTTAATGTCTAAGTTAAATTTTTCCCAAACGTAGATGGATTCTAAAATCTCAGCCAGAGTCTCTTTCAGTTTCTTCCCTTTTTCATCAATGGAATTTGGGTCACTGAGGCTTGACCCAGAAATCATCATCATCCTAAGGTACATGTACAATGTTGGACTGTTGAATAGAATCTTACGGATCTCCGATTCCTTTAGGCTAGTGAAAATTCCAATGAGTGCCTGCAAGGTGATGTTCTCACCGTCGATCATATCAAAGTAAGCTTCCCAGGTTTGTGGGTCTAAATTGGAGAGGAGATGGATTTTCAAAGTTGGATCTCTTTCCATTTCAGTAGCTAAAGAGAGAATTCTTAAGCTAGACTCGGGACCCAGTAGTAATTTGAGCTCGGTGTAGTATTCTCCCGAGTCGAACTTTCCCAATTGAAAGTGTTTGCCAAAGCCGAAGTAAACAAACCTTAGTAGGAGCCAAGACGGGAAGTCACCATGGTTTAAAAGTTTGCGAACACTCTCTTCGGATCTATAGAGCCAAACATATTCAAAAACAAAATCCGCAATCGCATCATTCTTTTCTAGAAATGCATTCCAACCTTTGAAAGTCTTACTTTGAGTTATCCGTTCAAAGACTTGAATCGTTTCGTTTGGAGAAGCAGAAAGCCAAAATTGCTTGTGGAACCATTTCATTTTATTTTTAAAAGAGTGTTCCGTTTTTTAAGAAATTTTTATAAGCATCACCTATCACCTGTACTTCCCAATCATCCAAGACAACACCGCTTGCTTTTAAGAAAACCAGGTGATTGTGTCTATTTGATTCGGAAAGCTCGAGTATATAGTAAAAGATAGCCTTCAGCCTACGCGGATCTCTGTCTTTCATAGTTTTGGCCTTCTCAACTCCAAAGTCAAAAACCTTTTTTTGCTTATCTACAAATTTTTGCCAAGTCTCAATTTGCTCCAAATAAGTTACAATTTGTACTTCCAAAGCAGTGATTTGGTCATCTATAGATCGATCTGCATAAAGCATTAGAGATTGTAGATATGAAGATAGAATTGGATTTTGAAATAGTATCGTC
>JAIXRB010000119.1 GCA_027485405.1 Leptospiraceae bacterium
AATAAAAAAAATTTGAAATTTCTATTCTTAGTTTTTCACTTTTTAAAATTTCAATTTCCAGTTTTGTATTCATGAGTTCTCATAACAAAGTTAAAAAATAGATGAAGTTTTGCAAGGAGTATTTTATGATTTCTGAAATCTGAAAAACTAGAGATTCCCTCGTAATTATAATGTAATTTGCAAAAATTCTCTTTGAAATCTGTAAATGCATACTTAAATGAAGTCGCCTTGCACTAGATGGTTACCAATACTGAGCTTAACGCATACCCAATTGGGCATTGAATATGTTTTCTATTCCAGTCGAATCTGAGTCCCTTTACTTCATTTTTTATTTTCGATTCCAGAGGAAATATGTTGCCTTATCGCATTCTAAAGTATAAAAATTAAAATTATGAGTCAAATCAACCCCAAGGCCCCCGTCCTAGTTACAGGAGGAGCGGGCTACATAGCCTCTTGGATCATCCGTTACCTTCTGGAAGACGGCAAAAAAGTAAACGCCACAATCCGTAGCTTAGCCGATAAATCAAAAATTGAACATTTGCTAGATTTACAGTCTCAATTCCCGGGTCAATTAGAACTCTTTGAAGCAGATCTTTTAAAAAGAGGCAGTTTTGCAAAATCCATGGAATCAGTTGAATTGGTTATGCACACGGCATCTCCTTTTTTCATTTCTGGGATAAAAGACCCAGATAAAGATCTCATTCAACCGGCGCTAGAGGGAACAAGAAACGTTTTACAAACCGTCAATCAAACTAATTCTGTAAAGCGCGTTGTCCTTACTTCCAGTGTAGCGGCTATTATGGGAGACAACATAGACTCTTTGCAAGTACCCAATCAAACCTTTACCGAGGAACATTGGAACAGCACGAGCAGTCTTAAGCATCAGCCATACCCTTATTCAAAAACTGTTGCTGAAAAGGAGGCTTGGGAGATAGCGAAACAACAATCAAAATGGGATCTTTTGACCATCAATCCATCTTTTGTGATGGGTCCTTCTTTATCGAAACGTCTTGATGCAACTAGCGTAGACTTTATGCGAAACATGTAACGAGGAGCATTTAGACCCGGTGTTCCCGATACGAGAATAGGTTTTGTTGATGTTCGAGATGTTGCAAAAGCACATATACTTGCAGGTTTCACTCCAAAAGCAAAGGGTAGGCATATACTTTCTAATCGGGTTATACCGATGCTTGAAGTGGGACAGATTTTAAAGGCTCACTATGGAAATAGATTCCCACTTCCTACTGGCAATCTACCCAAACTTCTTGTTTATCTCATCGGACCTTTGTTCGGCCTTAGCTGGACCTATACCAATACAAACGTGGGTCAGCCTATGAATTTGGACAACACTTATAGTAAAAAAGACTTGGGATTAGTGTATCGACCATTAGAAGAAACTTTCGTTGAGCATACTGAGCAATTATTAGCGATGAACCTTATTTGAAGTATTCAGTGTTTTATATAAGTTCCTCATGGAAAAGAAGAGCCATTCCTTTAGGGGCAGTGTTAAAAATTAATTGATCCCTAATCAAACTTTTCGTAGATTTGAACCAAAAACAGTTCAAAGTGAACCAAAAGGAGAAAGAATTGAAAAGTTCAAAATTTTTATTACCTATTGTCATATTTGGTATGATTGCAGGTGCAATTGCAATCCATGGAGATGAAAATTACCCGCCCTTCATGCAGGCGGAAGATGGTCAGATTGTCATCGATAAAGCAAACGAATTTTTGAAGAAAGAATCTGAATTTGTAAAGGATCCTCCAGAGGATGCTACTGCCGAATCGTTGGAAAATTTAGAAAGCGAACTTTATCGCATGAAAGATCAGGCATGGGCCATAGCGGATCGCTTGCGAAGTGTTTATAGGTTCAAATCCTTAAATGATCCGGTGAGCGGGATTGATGGTTTCAAAGGCAAGACTGCAAATGATCTACTTGTGTTTTTTAATCAGAAAGAAAAGGATACCCAAGCAAAATTTGAACGATTTCAAAATGCTAGAAAGGATGCAGAGAATTCAGTGTATCGAAAGCAAAGTTGCGAAAACAATGGATTTGATTCTCTCAAAGCTGGAGAGAAAATCGGAGTCACTGAGCCAGACAAGCTTGGGATTTATTGGATTGCTACAGTAGTTCGCCCAAAAAGCGGTTCCTATTTACTCACGTATGACTACAAAGGCAAGCAAGCTGAAGAGGTCTTAGCCAATTGTGATTATTTAGCAAAACTAGATGATAAAACGAAAGATATTAGAAAATTCAAAAATGTTGCGGAAGCAGGTGCCGTATTTGGAACGGCGGCTAACAGTAAATATCAAGCTGATCTGGATAATAAGTATTGTGGTTCGGGTGCTTGGAAATACAATGAAAAAACAGGAAAATGTATTAAGAGAAAGTGAGTTCAAATTTACGAAAGGGACTTTTGTCCTTTTCGTTTCAAACGACTAAAGATCCAGGCGTATGGCTTTTTGATGGAACGACTTTTCCGGCTATGCCATATTTTTCCAAAGACATTGGTTCGCCTATATACTGATTGGCTGTATAAGCGGAAAATTTCGGATTTATAAACAATTTTAAAACATGTGCAAAAATACCTTTCGCATTCAGAACATCAGGATTGTGACCAGACTCATGCATACTCTTGTCCCCCAGTCCTGCGAGGATCGGTATTGAATACTTTGATTGTAAATATTTCGAATTTCCGCCATGATCGGCATGACCATGCGTGATGATGTTAACTAGAATATTTTCAGGAGTTACGCCAACTTTCTTCAACCTAGGGATTAAGTCTTTTTCATCGCTAGCGTCTCCATTGTCGATGAGAATCCATTTCTCCTTTTGGCTGGAAGGGATTAGGTAGATATTTGCTATGCCCGTGTCAATGGTTATCACTTTAGAATTATTTAATATTGTTTGTGCATTCAGATTCAGAGTTTTACAATAGAATTGAAAAACTAAAATCAATACTAATAAAAATTTCATACTTTACTTCAGCCTCTCCATACATTCCTCCACCAATTCTTCGGGAGTTCGCCTAGCATCCAATCGAATGGTAGAGCTTGGCAAGATCTTTTGGTAATTGGAATAAATCTGTTCTTGCAGGATGAGATCATCAAAGGCCTCTTTGCTTTCATTTCTCTTCTCCCTTCTTTTCTCTGCTTCCTTTGGGTCTATATCCAAAAAAAACAGATAATCAGGAACGGGAAAACCAGATTGCAAACTTCTTTCTAAAATGCTTTGCGGGCTAAATTCGGCATTGCCTTGGTAGGCGGCAGTAGAATAAAAATAACGATCTTGGACAATATGTACACCATTTTTTAAATTAGGTTCTATGGTTGTATCGATTGAGTCCCTTCGATCCAAGAAGAAAGCATCCAATTGTTCCTGTTTTGACCAGTGAATTTCCTTTCTTAGAAATTTTCTAATTTCTAAGCCAATCTTACCATCCGTTGGTTCCCTATGCCATAGAACTGAGGTTCTGTGTGATTTCAATCGTTCGGCGGTTGCTTTGGAGACAGTCGTCTTTCCAGAACCATCTATCCCTTCGAAAACTATAAATTTTCCTTTCACTGCCCCACGATTTCGTTCGGGAAAAGAAATTCTTTCCTTTTTTTCTAGACTTTTGAAAGACGAACAAAAATATGTCCCGAGGAGTCCATTATGAAATTTCTTCTACCTTTTCTCGCAGTTTTTTCGATCACTTTGCTTCTTGGAAATTGCGCTTCCGAGGAAGTGAAACAGCCTCCCCAGGACAACCGAGTGCTCGAAGAGCCTAAACCATCTAAAAAGCCGACCATCAAAGAAGTGGCTAAGAAAAGAGAAAGAGATATCAAATAGATATCACTTACAAGTTGCCTAGATTCTAGGCAACATCCTTCTCCTCGCCTGTTTTACAGACTTTTTGCTTAAATTCTGCACCTTTTCTCTCCTTTGAATCCGAAATTACGAATAACTCTGCGTAAACTCCTCCGAATAGCCCTTCAGCCCTGATTTAAAGTAATGTTTTTAGGTACAAAAATTGCACCTTTGACTGCATGAATGCTCTAGCTTTCCAAGATGATGAACCAGAGGAGCGCGGAAGCTATTGGGAGGAATGGCTAAGTCGAGGTGAAGTTGTCCCAGTTTTTCAACCCATTCTTTCCTCCGAAACCACAGGTGTCTATGGTTACGAGGTGCTTGGTCGGCTTAAGCTTCCAAATAACACGCTCACGAGCCTTGGACCATTTTTCTTAGCTTTCGACAAGGCAAGAAGTCATGGGGGACATTCCCCAAAAGAAGGCTCCGAACTGTTCCGATTGAAGAAAAAAATCGACAGAGAAGTGAGAGGTAGCGCATTACAAAAGTTTAGGCTTGAGTCTCCTGCCGACACTAAATTGTTTGTCAACATTTCACCTAGTCAAATGTTAGACTATTTAAAATACCATTCTCAAAAACTTCCATTCACCATTCAAAAGGTTCGAGAATTGAACATCGACCCAACTCGAATAGTCATAGAAATTACAGAAGAGCGATTTGAACACAACCTAGAAATCCTGAAACCTCTTTTGGATTTGTATAGAAAAGAAGGGTTTTCCATTGCCGTAGACGATGCTGGGTCTGAGGCTTCCAACTTAGATCGAATTGGACTTTTTCATCCAGAGATCATCAAAGTAGATCTTCAGATGCTCCGACGATCTACTTTTTCAAGAAACTTTAAAGAAATTTTACTCAACTTATCTAAATTAGGTGAGTCTATCGGAAGCTCACTGCTATTCGAAGGCATTGAAACAAAGGATGAGCTTTACAATTCCTTAAACTACGGGGCACGTTATATTCAGGGATTCTACTTTGCTAAACCCGAACCAGAGTTTACAAAGCGCTATGCTTACCGTCCTGCTATGAGCCAAGCTTTGGCATACTTTCACGAACGCAAAAATGAAGAAATGGAAAACCAGGTTCTTTGGGAAACAAAATGGAAACAAAAGCTCTCTTTGATTCCAATTGGCTTTGAGGCGAACAATGGTGTCTGGGAATGGGAAAGTGAAGTGGCTCAAGATTTGGAAACAGACCCTGAGTTTTTTAGGATGTACATAACCAATGAACTTGGTTTTCAGATCTCCCCTAACTATGCAAATGAAATGGCAAAGGGAATCTTTGCTGATTATTCCTATCTAGGAAAGAATTGGTCCTGGAGACCATATTTCTTTGAACATGTCCACAAATCTCGAACCAGCAAAGACAGTTGGACCATTTCTTCTATGTATCATGATATCAATGAAAACGCTATGCTCCGCACATTTTCTAGAGATTTTGGCGAAAAAATGATACTTTTCATCGACATTATCGTTTTAAGATAAATCTTTAAAGAAACCATGTCAGGGAAGCCTTCCCTTAAATTACTTCAGCTCCCTGTACCGCCGCCTTCCTATTTTGCCGCAACAGGAAACGTCCCGCTCGCCGCAGGTACGCTCGCAGTTTCTTTAGAGACCGCTGGCATTGTACCTAAGTTATGCAACGTTTCAGTTGTAAACCCAGAAGTAACGGACGTAATGGGAGACCAAGCCCTCTTAGTTCATATCTTAAAAGAAGAACCAGACTTTGTTGGCATATCGCTTTACCTTTGGAATTCGGAACGCAGTCTCTGGATTTGCGATGAAATCAAAAAAAGATCTCCAAATACGAAAATTTTCTTAGGCGGTCCTGAGGTAAATGCAGACAATCCCTTTGTTTTAGACAACCAGTCCTTCGATGTAGCAGTGACAGGTGAAGCGGAAGAGACCTTTCAAAAACTAATGCTCTCCTATTTGGGAAACAATGACTGGGAAAGCATTTCGAACGCGCTGGTTCGATCCAAGGCAACCAATCCCCGTCAATTTTCCAAGCCTGAGAATCCCGATTTTCCCTTAACTCAGTTTTCCTCTCCTTATGAAAAAGGATTTCTATCTGTAGATCCCAAACGAGCCACGTATCTGGAAACTGTTCGCGGATGCAAATCCCAATGCACCTATTGTTTTTACCCAAAATCATCAACTAACTTAAGAACTTTGGATATTCCAGAAACAGTTCAATTGATCAAATCCTTGAAGGACAAGGGAGCAAAGGAGCTTGTGTTTCTGGACCCAACCTTCAACCACAGACCAGGATTTGAAAAATTCTTGGACGCAATCGCCGAAGTAAATGGGGATGGACAGTTGAAAATGTTTGCTGAGCTAAGAGCCGAAGGCGTAACACCTAATTTAGCGAAAAAACTAGCAAAGGCAGGATTCAATAAAATTGAACTAGGTCTTCAAAGTGTAAATGAAGAGACCTTACAGCGAATCAAGCGCTATGGCAAACCTGAGAAAGTAGCCGAAGTAGCCAAAATGCTGGCTGGTGAGGGAGTTGAGCTCCTATTGGACTTGATCATTGGCCTACCAGGCGATACACCTGAAGACGTAGAACGAGGGATTCATTTTTTCCTAGAGCATGGTTTGGAAGAATGGGTGCAGGCTTTTCCTTTGTCTCTGCTTCCTGGAACCAATATGAGAAGGGATGCAGAGAAAGAGGGCATTCTTTTTTCACCCTTTCCCCCCTATAGAATCATTGAAACCTCTACATTTCCAAACTCTGCCATCAGAGACAGTGTCTTTTTAGCCGAGGACTTACTCGGTAGGCGACTGGATGAAACACCTAGACCCTTTCTTTGTCAGGCGGATGCCTCCGAAAAAGACCGAATGGATTTTGATTTAGATCGTCAATCTGATTCGGTGATTTTAAACCAGTTGCATTTGCCCATGAACAGACATTCTGCTCTCTGGTTTTCAGCCAGTGACTGGCAAAACCATTGGCAGAGAATTCCTAAGTTTCTTTTGGAAAAATTAAAAACTGACCCGTTTGGCATAGTAGACATCGTATTAAAATCGAAGGAAATCATTCCTGTCCCAATTTTGGAAGACTTGCAATTGAGTTTGGCTTCTATGCCGCCAAACTATTTGACAAGAACCTTGCAACACCGCGAAGAAAACATGCAGTTTCGATTGGTTTTGCTACTATCAACCGCTACAAAAATTGACCGTATCGATTTTGAAAAGGCACAAAGAATTCTCCATGGTCTTGTTTACCAAGAAATGAATTTAGAATCTATTTTAAAAAATTTAGACTTTTTGGGAGATACTAAGCCGTGCGCTCTGTACCAAGAAGAATCTATACCAACTAAGATTTGGAAGCAACTGGTCGAGAAAGCCGATCCCGAGTCCATAGTCTTTGGTTCTAGAAAATGGGAAAAGCTTTGGACAGAGGAAGTTTTGGGCTACGGAGAAAGTTAAAGAAACGTCAGGCGAAACAAAAGCCTTTCAACTGGATGATCCGTTACCATAGTTCTTTTTGAAGTATTCGACATTTTCAATGAATCGCAACTTCTCACCTTTTCTGGATGAGTGCCCCGCAATGGAAAGACCAACGATCATGTTTCCTTCTTCATCGGGGCGAATGCTCTTGATAGAACCATAGCAGGTTATCGGAGATTGCATTTTAAAAAAGATATCAAAGTTAAAACCGGGAATCTTAGGTAGAACTCGGTGTAGCTCTGCATTGTTTATTTTTACTTTTAAGCCGCCTTCCGAGATGTCCATAACCGGAAATTTTTCTGTGATCGTCATCATATTTGAATTTCGCAATCGATCGATCATTTCAAATGTCTGGGTTTTCAACGCTATGACCTCAGCAAAATCAAGCTTATGGCCTTTCGTTTGCCAATGTACATAGCCTATTGGTATGCTCGACTCATCCTCTTCATTAATGTAAAGAATCGGTATGATAACCTCTGAAAGAATGCCTTGTTTGCGCAGGGTCAAAATTAAGTCTTCTACATCCGTATCCACTTCGTTATCATAAATTAAAAAATCCTCACCTAAACTAGTAGAGAACGAACTTTCATCGTTTGCGTTAGCTATGAATAAGATCTTAGAGGTTTTCTTGACGGCTTTGATTCTATCGTTATCCGTATCTTTGAAAACCGATATAGTCAGAAGATCTGTTTTTCCAATTTTTTCTTTCATTCGATGCTGGAAGTCTTCAAAGCTAACTTTGACAGCCATAGGAACTTGAAACATATCAGTTTCTATCTTGGCTTTGGTAACAAGGATGTTTGTAATCCAAACAATGCCAGGAGGAACAACAAACCTTTGCTTTTCTCTTTCTTTTTTGGCTATGGCTAGCTTTTCTAAGTTAACAATGTATTGTCCTTCGCCTTTTGCTAATTCAACGGTGGCTTCCATTTGAACATATCGTCCTAAAATTTTATAAAGGACGATTGATTGTCCGACTTCCCAAAGAGTGCCGCCTACTTTGTGCAAAAGAACTTTGGTTGCTTCGGGGTTCACTTTTTTCAAAAACGCGATTTCACTTGAGGTTTTACTGTCCCTAATGAAGAGTTCTTGGTTGAGAAGGAACTTAGTCAAAACATGGAGTTTCTTTTCTTTCTCAGAAAATACATCCATTTGTCGTTTTGAGCGTTCTTGGGTTTCCATTAGCTTAAAAGGTTTTCCTTTTGAAATTCTCTTGCAAGGAGAGTTTTCTCAGTAATTATAGAAAAAGGAAGGTAAATATGTCAAATCATCCCATACCTGGAAGCGAGCTTCTTGACGGAGTGAGTGGGGAAGAGCTTTTTTCCGTAAATCTTGGATTGACGTATCGTGACTTCCTCGTTCTGCCGGGCTACATAGATTTCAACCCGAGCGAAGTCGAATTAGACACAAAACTAAGCAAAAACATCGTCCTCAAAAGACCGATCACCAGTTCTCCCATGGATACAGTGACCGAATCAGAAATGGCGATTGCCCAATCTCTGATGGGTGGCATAGGTTTTATCCATTACAACAACAGTACCGAAGAGCAGGTGGCTTTGGTTCGAAAAGTGAAGCGCTTTGAAAACGGATTTATCAAAGATCCAGTAATTCTCTCTCCCAACCATACAATCGCGGATCTGGATGCTACCAAAGAAAAATACGGGTTTAGTGGAATCCCAGTCACAGAGGATGGAACAGCTCGCACCAAACTGGTTGGCATAGTCACAAACCGAGACGTGGATTTTGAACCAAACCGAGAGACCAAACTGGGTGCAGTCATGACCACTGAGCTCATCACGGCCGAAGAAGGGATCAGTTTAAAAGAAGCAAACAACATCCTAAAGACCAGTAAAAAGGGAAAACTTCCCATCGTAGACAAACAAGGACGTTTGATCGCCCTGATCTGTAGATCTGATCTACAAAAAAACAAAGACTTTCCTTTTGCATCCAAGGACAATTCAAAACGACTCCGCGTGGGAGCCGCCGTTTCCACTCTTCTGGAGTCCCGAGACCGAGTAGCAGCACTGAGCGAAGTGGGTGTGGATGCCATCATTATCGATTCTGCGCAAGGAAACAGTTCTTACCAAATCGAAATGATCCAATACATAAAGAAATCCTTCCCTCATATTGACGTAATTGCAGGAAACGTAGTAACACAAGCGCAAGCCGCAAACCTAATCGCCGCAGGTGCTGATGGATTGCGAATCGGAATGGGCCCAGGTTCCATCTGCATTACCCAAGACACAATGGCTGTGGGCAGGGCTCAAGCTACTGCTGTCTATAAAACAGCACAGTATGCCGCAAAACATGGTGTTCCTGTGATTGCCGATGGTGGAATTTCTAATATTGGAGATATCGCCAATGCTCTAGCAATTGGAGCTTCTACCTGTATGATGGGATTTATGTTTTCTGGAACCAAAGAAGCTCCAGGTGAGTACTTTTATGAAAACGGAATCCGACTCAAGCGTTACCGAGGGATGGCAAGCCTTGAAGCAATGAACAAAGGTGGCGACAAACGTTACTTTAGTGAATCTCAAAAAATCAAAGTAGCGCAAGGTGTATCTGGCTATGTGGTGGACAAAGGTTCTGTTTTAAATCTTATCCCTTATTTGGTCCAAGGTTTGAAACAATCCTTTCAAGACATGGGCTACCGAAACATTTCTGACCTTCACTCAGCATTGCGGGCAGGCAAGCTTCGCTTTGAAAGAAGAACGGAGTCGGCACAAGCCCAAGGATCAGTCCACGGGCTTTATTCTTATACAAAACCTACAATGAGAGTCGAGTAACTTAAGTTAATGGCAAAAAATCTTTTCTCCTTTCTGTTCTTTGCCATTTTTATGTTTTCGGCTTTTTCTCAATCTAATGTAAACCCTGCCGAAAATTCCATTTCGGCTCAGGAGCTACTCGCCAGGTTAGACAAGGAGCTAGACTACGGGAAAAGTTTGATCAAGGGTTCTTATATTTTGATCAAACGAAACGGACAGTCAGAATCTTGGAATGTGAATCGTTTTTACAATGGAGAAGACGCTCTCTTTCTCTTCGATCGAAAGGGAAGGGGACTGGAGGCAAAGCTTTTGACTAGGGAAGAAGGCGAAAACATTTTCTACTACAACGCCCTTTCTTCTAAAATATTCAAAAAAACCGAAGAAGAAAAATACGAATCCATGTTTGGTTCTGGCTTTTTCTATGTAGATCTTTCTGGGTATTCGTATCAGGCAAATTACAATCCAGTGATCAACGGAGATCTGGAAATTTCGGGTGAGTCTTACTATAGAGTTACTTTAAAACCAATCTTACCTTTGTTTTATAAAAAATTAGTTCTACTGGCTCGAAAGAAAGACTTAAAACCCTATCGAATCGACTTTCACGACAAAGACGGCATTCTTTTCAAAACTCTCAATTTAAAATACGGGAGTGTAAAAGTAAAAGACCAAACTGGAAAAATCGAAGAGCAGTCCAAAGTCCAGAGATGGGAAATGTTGGACCTCACAACAGGAAGCATCTCTGTTTGGGAAATCCAAGAAATCGATCGTTCCGTCACTCCCGATTCCTCTCTCTTCCAAGTAGACAACTTAAGCCGATGAAAGAAAGGCGATTCCTCGTCTTTCGTCCCAACCACAGCCCAGACCTAAAGACACAGCTAACAAAAGAAGAAAAAGGGCATCTGAAGAGTTTGCGACTTTTGCCGTCCCAGATTCGTTTAGAGATTAGAGACGGGATTGGAAACTCCTTCTGTTATTTGCCAGAAGGATTGGATAACCAATTTGCATTGGAGAAAGAAGAGACCCTTTCCAAAGAAAAACAGTCCAGAGTTGCGCTTGCTTATCCCAAAGGAACTCGAATGGACTTTTTCTTTGAAAAAGCGACTGAACTGGGGGCAACAGAGATTTTTCTTTTGGAATGGGATAGATCCATTCGAAAGGAATTTAACATGGAAAGAGCTTATCGAATTTTTGCGCAAGCTTCCTCTCAATCCAATCGAGCCACATTACCTCAGTTATTCATTTTTTCTATCCAAGAATTTTTAAATCAGTTTGGTGATAGAACCTTGCTCTTGGATCCCAAAAGCGACCGGCTGTTTGCAAAAGCCTTTGAACCAGGGATGATCCCTTTGGTGGGACCGGAAGGGGGTTTTTCAGAAAAAGAACGAGAGGGAGGTCTTTCGGGACTACAGCATGCAAATTTAGGTGAGGGGATTTTACGTCTAGAAACGGCTAGCCTTGCAGTTCTCGCTTGGCAAAGACTTAGCGGTTAGCTGTTGCAAATAGAAGAATGTTCACAACACTGCAACCATTCGAACAATTGGATTGGCAGGCACTGATTTGTGGATAGTTCTCTCCCGTGACAATCGGGTAAAGGGCGGCACACTGCGCTTGGCAAGCCGCTAGACTGCCCCCAGTGCAGTTGACTAAATAAGTGAAAATGTTTCGTTCCAAAGTGGGGTCTTTTCGCTTGGCGCAGGAAGAAACCAGAAAAAATGAAACCAAAACAAAGAGAAACCAGCGCTTCATAGGGATAGGTTCGGAAATCTGTCTCTTTTCGTCAATGGAAACGTAATTCTCTTGACCTTAGCTTCTTTTCCGTTTGCCTAGTGGATAGAATTATGTCAGAAGACAAGAAAAAAGTCATAGAACAGTCCCCGGAGGGAGAAATCACCTTCACGGCATATGGGGAGTTCATTTCTTACTTTCATGCGCATATTGACCTTTTTAAAAAGCTATTAAAATCCAAAGGGAAATCCCAGGAATCTATAGATTCCACTATCAAAACAACCAAAAGCTTTATGACGGCGAATGTAAAAAAGCCGGATCATTTTTTTGAAAAACTTCCAGACTTGTGCAATCTGTTAGGCTATCCACAGTCGGAAGTCAGTGAATTTCTTAACAAACATTTTGCAGACACTCTTGTCAAAGTACAAGAAAAACTTAAAACCCAAGAATTAGAAAAAAAAGATGAAGTAGAAACAAACAAAGATAGAGTTTTTGATTCTCTCATCCAAGAGATAGCAGAAGGCATTTCTTTTTCTTTTCCAAAACACCATCGCTTCAAAACAGCTGGTATGTTGATGGTTTTGGAAAACACAAAAACAGGAGAAGTCTTTGAACCCCAAGGTTTAATGGCGGAGTCCGTGAAAGCGGCATCTCTCGCCCTCGAAACTGCTTCCCAGGCAACAGCCGCTAAAGAAGCAAAGGTGCAAGCAGAGATTGAGGCATCGGCAGTTCCTTTGCCATCCGCTCCCATTCCAGTCGCGGCACCAAAACTCGTTCCCAAGCCAGCCCATGTTCCGCTTCCGCAAGAAAAGTCCCTATTGCAAGAGTTATATGAAGCAAACAAAGCAACTTTGACTGGCGAGAAGTTAAAGGTTCGAGTAGGCCCAGACTCAGATAGTGATTTGGGCAGAAAACATGACAAGCCTACAGATAAAATCATAGACGACCTGGAAGGACTCAAACTTCCTTCACCAGTTTCGGCACCAAAACCAGTTCCCCTACCACCTCCTCCTCCACAGCCAAGTTCAAAAGTAATGGAAGAAGCTGAACCTTCTTTCGATGATTTTGATTTTCCAGATCCAGTGCCTCCTTCGAATGACCTTGGACTCGATGATGTTTCAGAATCTGCCTCCGAAGAGATCTCATCCTTCGACGATTTTGATGTTTTGGGTTCGTCTGGCGAAACAGACTTAGCTGGAAGTTCGCTAGATTCAACAGAAACATTGGGTGATTTTGGAGCCAGTGAAACTTTCGAAACCAATGAAATGGACGAAGAAGAAATCATTCCTAGGCGAAGAGAACCAGTCATAGAAGACGCTTGGGATGATATGCCAGAAGCGGAATCTTCTGCGCCAAGTGCGGATATGAACTTTGGCGACGATCTAGGATTTGGTGATTCTAGTCCAGCACAGGAGCCACAGGAAGAATCAAGCCCATTTGATGATTTTGATTCTTTGGGAACTCCTCCGACTGAAGGCATTGATCCGCAAATCTCAGATCTAGAGATAAAGTCTTATTTGGGTATGGTGGCTGAGATTCGATCATTCGAATCAGAATCAGATCAATCGGGTTATCAGATTTTTGTGCAAAACTTAAGCCCATTGGAAAAGTCGATCGCATCCATTCGAAACCACCTAGTAAAGCAAGAAAAAGGAGAAATGGTGGATTGGGAAGAAATTCTCCGCGCTATGGCACCAAAAGCTCAGTTATCCGATGAAAGCATGAAAGCCCTCCACGAAAAGATAGAATCATATTTTTATGTGGGCGAAGGACTAGATAAACTTGTTTCCGAATTTAATAAAACAGAATCAGAAACAAAGAGACTGTTTCTTTTGGCTTGGCCTCATATCCAAACTGCATTTTTATCATTTCCTGACTTTTCTGAAATAGAATTAAAACTGAAAAAAATCATAAGTCTTGTTCCTGATCCAGCTGATAAAAGCAAATTCACGACAATTCTGACAAATGCAGTGAATTCCATCAAAGACAGAAAAGGGCTTTGAATTTACAAAAGAAAGTTTTCATTTAATGAGAATTTTGCGACAGATTCTGAGGCATAAAACCCAATGTTTTCTTTGCTTTCTCCCGCTTGCCGCATCAATATCGCTTGCTGACCCCAACGCATTGCTTCGAAAACCATGGATCATGGATTCCGAGGCAGAAGAGAGTCGAAGCATTCACCGTCTTTTTCAATCTTCAGTGAAAATTGTGGGAGAGACTATCAAGCAAGACCGATTTGGGAGAAACTATCGTATAACACCAGCCTTGGTTATCCATTATATAATTGATGATTCGTATAGAAAAGAATTTCCGGTACTCTCCGAAGCCGATATGCAAGAAAGAGAGATGCTTGCTTTGGTGGAAGAAAGAAGAGAGATAGATGCAATTTTTTTAGGAAAGGGAATTGCCCTGTGCCACAGAATTTTAAAAGAAAAAGATAAGAACATAAACCCAATTTGGGCAGAAAAAGCAAACCGTACAACCAATGCTTTGCTAAGAAAATACGAAGATAAAAGAGCCGAGTTGTTTTCAAGAACGGATCCCTATGGTTGCTATATCAACAAAGGAAACGAGATTTCACACCTAGTTCTTGAGTCTGATGATTTTCGATATAAAGTCCACGTTCCTAAGGATCTTATCTTTGAGGGTCTTTTTCGAAAGGACTTTGGCAGAAGAAAAGAGGATCAATCAGTGGTCTGGAATTTGATCAGGTTTTCAGAGTTTTTAAAGACAAACGAACAAACTCTAGATGAAGAAATGGCTGAAAACATTCTTTTGCAAGAAGCAGGGATCATTGAAAAGAGCCCAAAAAAAATAATTTTTAGCCTGGGAACAACTTTTGACAAGGTTACTCCTTCTTATAATGAAAAGACTTATTTCCGGTTTTGGGATGAAAGGCGAGGACTCCAAAGTAGCATTTTACGAGAAAAGAAATTCACTAGAACCAAGGAAAATGAGGATTACTTGAGCCGTTGGGAGCATATAAATGAAATCGGGCAAAAAGAACAATTCCTTATGAAAGAGGCGTATTTTTATAAGCGCCCGCTTGGCTATTTTTTGTCTCTTTCCTATCCTGAATCAGAAAAAGAAAAAGCCGAACAATATTGGAATTTGATTCGACGGTCTTTTTACTCTAAAGAGTATTAGGTTTGATGCTACAATTCGTAGAAGTACCCAAGAAGAAGAAACCAGAAAAGCCAGACGGGGATGCAAATGCCTGGACTTTGTTTTGGTTGGGGATGACCATTTTTCTTGCTTTTACTTCCGCCTTGCTCCCTTTTGGTGCATACCTTCCCGTTTCTTTATCAGTTTGGGCACTTGTTATCTTTTTTATCCCTCTTTTGTTTATCGGTATCAATCTTCTTCCAAAATTTGGTCCTATCATCTTTCTAAGCGTTTTCTTGTCCCTTTTGGGTGGGGGTGTATCCGTTCTCTTTTTGGGAGATTTTGTTGGTTATGTGAGTGGAATTACCGCAATTAACAATATAACGCCCGAAGAGGCTGTACAACTAACGCAGTATAAATATGTGTTTTTAAAAGATTTTGAACTTCGTCCGGAAGATGGAGGTCAATTTAGAGCTCCGCTTCTCCTTCGAAACGGTCCACAAGGACCCCAATACGGTCCTATTTTAAACTTTCGATATGCGCCCATTCGATCTAAGTTAAAACCTGAGAAAGCCATCAGCCTCTATGCCTTGTGTTTCACTCAAGAAAACAAGTCCTGTCAGTTTAGCAGTTTGGGAAGAGGAGGTTCCATTTTACAAGAATCACTCTGGGAATCTCAAAAAACGGAATGGAAGGGCAAAATTCCTCCCGAGGATTCTATCTTTTTGGTTTGGAGACCAGACCTTCCCAGTTCTCTTATAGAAAAAGGGTTTTGGTCCTTCGCGGTACTTGTCGGTTTTCAATTGATTTGGACGGTTTCTGTTTTTCTCCCCAGGTTTAAGGAATAAGGATAATTTTTTCGTTAATTCAAATTTAGAATTAGTCTAAATTTTGTTCATAGATGTTTCTCCTTATGATACCCGCTGGGAGGGGTTTTAGTATCCCAGATTTTCATTTTTTTCCTTCCCCTCCCATCTCTTAATGATGATCCTTACTCTATGGTTTTAAATTCCCCGAACCGCTTTCGCGTTCATTATATACTGTTTCTTTTTCTTTTGCTTCCTATCTTTGCACCTGATTCCAAATCAGAACCTCCGCAAATCCTCTCTTTTTCTCCGACTGGTTATACGAAAGATATCACAGCGGTAGTTGTGGAATTTTCCACTCCAATGATATCTCTGGGAGATCCGAGACCCAAAGAAGACATTTTTAGCATTGAATGCCCTTTCCCAGGCAAGGCATCTTGGCTTTCTTCTTCCACATGGGTTTATACTTTTGAATCAAAGTTGCCAGGTGGAGTTCGTTGCAACTTCCAATGGAAGTCTGAAATCAGAACATTGAAAGGGGAATCTTTGCAGGGAGAAAAAGCCTTCTCCTTCCATACAGGTGGAACAAGCGTTTCACGGATTTACCCTTACCAAGAAAGTAGCATTGAAGAAGATGCTCATTTTATTCTTGAATTAGATGGAAAACCAGATCTATCTTCGTTACGAAAATTAGCTTACTTTGCAATGGAAGGATTAGAGAGTCCCATTGGAATTGAGGTTATCTCTGGCGAACTCAGAAAGAAAATTTTAAAAAGCCGTTATTTTTCAGACTCAGATAGAACGATAGTCTTGAAACCTAAGCAGAATTTTGTTTCAAAAAGACGAGTCACTTTGTTTTTGCCCAAAGGAATTGTTTCTGAATATGGAGTGGCTTCCGAGGTGGAAGAGACTTTTAACTATTCAATTCGATCCCCTCTGAATTTCTCTTATTATTGCGAAAGACATAGTGCAAACTCACATTGTATTCCCATTCTACCTATCCAAGTTAGCTTTTCTGAGGAGATACCCAGAAAGTATTTGGAGAAGATTCGATTAAAATCAGGCAATACGGAATTTTCTCCCGAAATCCCTGAAACTGAAAAATCAATAACCCAGATTAGTTTTCCTGGAGATTTTCCCGAAAAATCGGAATTGAAGATCATCATTCCCGAAGATTTAGAGGATATAACAGGCCGAAGACTGGAACCGGTCCCTGCGGCGGAGCTGACAATCAAAGTTGGGGGTATGCCTCCTCTGGCAAAATTTCCTGGTTCTTTTGGGATTTTGGAGGCAAATGCCGCTCCTGCTCTGCCTATCACAGTTCGGAATTTAGAAGTCCCACTCAAAGGCCAAAGTGCTAGTCTAACAGTCCAAGGCAGTTCCCTAAAGACTCTTGACCCCATCGAAATCCAAAAATGGTTTGAGATAATTGCAAAATCTGACCGCGAAACTAGTGTTTTTACCCAAGGATTAGGTGGAGAGAAAAAGAGCTTCCAATTGCCAAAAGCTAACCCGGCAAAATCGATGGAAGTCATAGGAATTCCGTTTGAAAAACCCGGATTTTACGTTGTAGAAGTATCTAGTGAAATCCTAGGTAGGGCACTCTTAGACAAAAAACAGAAAATGTTTGTGAACTCAAGCGTTCTAGTCACAAACCTGAGCATTCACTTTAAATGGGGAATTGAATCCAGTGTGGCTTGGGTTACTAATTTTGACAAGGGCAGTCCTGAACAAGGAGTTCTGGTTAAACTAGTCGATTGCAAAGGAAGCATCTATGGAACTGGAATTACAGGGAAAGATGGTATTGTTCGATTTGGTAAACTAAAAAGAAACACCCCCTATTGTGGCTATGGTGAATTAAGCAATGGTTTGATTGTCTTTGCTCAGAAAGGAGAAGACGTTAGTTTTACATCTACTACTTGGGAACGTGGGATGGAAACCTGGAGGTTTCAACTTCCAACTGTAAAATATCATCCTGATGATAGTATTAAATCAGTGATTTTAGACCGAACTCTGCTCAGGGCTGGTGAAAAGCTACACATGCAGTTTGTAATGCGAGAGCCATCCTCCAAAGGACTCCTTGCCGCTGATCCAAAGAAATATCCTAAAAATGCCTATATTGTGCATTTAGGATCTGAAGAAGCTTTTAAAGTCCCTCTGGTTTGGTCTTTTCCGGGTACGGCAGAAGCGGAGTATCAAATTCCGAAGCTTGCAAAACTAGGTGGCTATGAAGTACAAGTTGAAACTGAAACTGAGTACAAAAATCGAGAAACCTTAGCAACCTTTCGGGTAGAGGAATTCAAGTTGCCCGTACTTAGGGGTACAATCGCACTTGCAGATAACAAGACTGAGCTTATCTCTCCGAAAAATGCTAAGGTAGATGTATCGCTTCGTTATCTATCTGGCGGAGGTGTAGGGAAAACTAGCGTTAAATTACGTTCTCGATTGGTAGAACGGTATTCGGAAGAAGTTCCTGGCTACGAAGGATTTAGTTTTGAAAACGCGCTTGTGGAAACAGGAGTATTTTCCTATGGGGAGGATTCTGAAGAAGACGAATTGCAAGTCAGAAAATCGGAAACTAACTCGATTGTGGAAACTTTGGATTCGGCAGGCTTTGCTTCTATAGCAATTCCCAATTTACCTAGGATCAAATCTGAAGCAAATCTCGAAGTTGAAATGGAATACAATGATCCAAATGGTTTGATTCAAACTGCGTTTCGATCTTTTCCTGTGTATATGTCTGGAGTGCGACTGGGAATCAAACCCGATGGCTGGATGGCGAGTAAAGACAAGGTTTCCTTTCAGGTTTTAGCTCTCGATACAAAAGGAAAACCAGTCGCCAATCAGAAGATAAAAATCAAATACTTTTCAAAGAAAAACTATTCAAACAGAAAACGACTGGTAGGTGGATTTTATTCCTATGAACATTTCAATGAAATTAAGGAATTGGGAAGCTTCTGCTCAGGAAAATCCAATGAAGCCGGCATTGTCTTTTGTGACGGAAAAGTAAACGAGTCTGGAGAACTTCTCTTTGTTGGGGAAACAGAGGATAAACAAGGAAACCTATCACAAGCTTCGCTATCACTTTGGATTGCGTCTTCTGAGGATGCTTGGTTTGAAGCGACTGATCACCACCGAATGGACATTATTCCAGACAAGACCCAAGTGGAAGTGGGTGGAGAGGTAAAGATTCAAGTACGCTCGCCTTTTAGAGAAGGTACGGCTCTTGTCACAGTGGAAAGAGAAGGGGTGTTGAGTTCTTTTGTTCAAACTGTATCTGGAAAAGATCCCACCGTAACAGTCCCAATTTTAAAAGAATATGCTCCGAATGTATTCATTTCCGTCCTTCTTGTAAGGGGGCGTGTGGGAGAACCTAAGCCAACTGCTATGGTCGATCTCGGAAAGCCTGCATTTCGAATAGGAATTGCTTCTGTCCGAGTGGGTTGGAAGCCCTTTCAATTGAACGTAAACGTTCAGCCCAAAGGAACTGAATTCAAAGTAAGAGATACAGTGAATGTCAGTCTATCGGTAATCGATGCAGAGAAAAATGCCCCAAAAGGGCCATTGACAGCCACGGTTTTTGCAGTAGATGAAGCCTTGCTCGAACTTGCCTCAAATCCAACGGTAAAGCTTTTGGATTCGATGATGGGAATCAGAGATTTAGATGTTTCAACTAGTACCAATTCTACTCAGGTCATAGGTAAGCGGCATTTTGGTTTAAAAGCCAGAAGAAATGGAGGAGGGGGTGGTCGTTCCGTAACCAGAGAATTGTTTGATACTCTGGTTTTTTGGCAAGGAAAAGTGACTTTTGACAAGAACGGAAAGGCGCAGGTGACTTTTCCTTTGAACGATTCGCTCACGTCGTTTCGCATCTTTGCTGTTGCTCAATCTGGAACGCAAGAGTTTGGAACGGGACAAGCCTCCATACGAACCAGTCAAGAAATTCAAGTCTTCTCATCTGTAACTCCCATCTTGCGAGAAGGGGATTCTGCATTTCTAGATTTTCGAGTTAGAAATGCAACAAAGCTGTCTAAAAATCTAACGGCCAGTTTGACTAGCTCCGATGGAAGCAATTTTGAGATCAAGTCGTTGCGCCTTGAGCCCGAGTCTAGCCAAACAGTTAGATGGAACCAAGTCATTCCGCCAAGAGACAGCAATTTAGATAGAAACCTGACCTTTGAAATCAAAGATGAGAAAAACACTGTTGTCGATCGACTAAAAGTCAGTCAAATTTTAGAAACAACGTTGAAGGAGCGAGTCTACCAAGGAAACTTCTTTCAATGGACTGAGAAAGTGGAAGAAAGCATTAAGGCACCTGAGGATGCCCAAGCCAATAGCAGTTTTTTTCAGGTAAGGGCTTTCTCTTCTCTTCTAACCAGTACTAAGTCGGTAGATTCTTTTTTTCAAAGCTATCCTTACAAATGTCTTGAGCAAGAAGTATCCAAATCTATCGGATTGAAAGACCAGAAGCAATGGAAACGAATCGATACTGAGCTGTCAGCTTACTTTGATTCCAACGGACTTCTGAAATTCTTCCCGAAAATGGAGTATGGTTCCGAAATTCTCTCAGCCTATGTCCTGAAATCAAGTCACTTAGCAGGATTTAATTTATCTCCCGAACACAAAGAGCGATTGGTAGAGGCTTTGTCGAACTATTTACAAGGAAATTTGATAGGAGTCAGATCATATTCATCATCTGACAGTCTTTTGCGCAGATTGGTTGTTATGGAGGCTCTGTCTTACAGCAAAGAATTTAGCATGGATCAAGTGAGACCCTTGGTCAAACATATCCAAGTTTTGCCAAATCCGGCTCTTATCGATCTATTGAGTCTTTTGCAAAGAGTCCAAAAGGTGGATCCTAAGTTACGATCAGAAGTCTTGAATCAGTTGAGAGCTCGGACAAACACACAAGGTACTGAGATAGTATTGAGCGAAAACGATTCTCCTTGGTGGCTTATGGGTTCTCCCGATTATACTTATGCTAAACTTGCGTTTCTTAGCCTGGAAGAGCCAGGGTTAAAAAGTCTAGCGCCAAAAATCATCCAAGGATTCATTCGAAAACAAAACAAGGGGAAGTGGGATACTACTCTTGCGAATGCCTATGGAGTTTTGGTTTTTGAAAAAGCTGGTAAGACTTTGGAAGTCGACAAAGTCCAGGGCGGCAAAGTCTCTCTCCAATTGAATACACAGTCTTTTGAAGTCGATCCTCAAACCAACGAACAAAAAAAACTGAAAGTTTCAGAGGAGCAAAGTTCATTGACCATCGATTATGCAGGAAAAGGGAAACCTTGGATTGCATGGCAATCAATGGCAAAGCTACCCTTAAAAACACCAATTGAAAATGGCTATCGAATCCAAAAATCCATCCTTCCCATTGAAAGAAAATCGTTCTTAAGAAACACAGTCGGTGATATAGTAAGGGTAAAATTAGAAATCACGGCGGAAGCAGACAAAACTTGGGTGGTGATAGAAGATCCCATTCCAGCAAATGCAAGTCATATGGGACGTGGAATGGGAGAAACGAAGGTACTTCCTTCTGGTTCCATTTCGCAATCAGAATCTGTTTCCCCCACATTTGAGGAAAAATCTTTTTCTATGTATCGTGCTTACTTTGAATATTTGCCGGCAGGGAAATGGGTCATTGAATATACCATTCGCTACGGTTTGGCAGGTGAGTATAAAACGGGAGCAACTCGGGTAGAGGCAATGTACTCACCTGATGCTTACGGAGAGTTGCCAAATTCGGCAACTAAGGTCTCAGACGAGGAGAATTAGTTTGCAAAAGTTTTATTTTTTTAGGGTGTATCCCAGTTTATTTGCTTATTCAATTTTTTGGATTCTGTTCTTTTTGATTTTCAATACTTCATTTAACATAATGGGTGTCGATGTCGGGGATTACCTAAAGCAATTTGCTTCGGCTTACTTTGGAATTGCTCTTTTCGCCTTCTTTAAAGTTTTTTCTACCTTTCTCGTATTCAATTTGGTGTTTGGTTCTCTCTTCTATGATAGTTTGAAAAGCATCCAATCTACGCTGTCTCATAGAAAGGTTCTATTTCTAACACTAGTCTTCCTCCTTTCTACCCAGTTGCTAGCCATGATGCATTCGTTTATCCAGTTTCCTCAATTGTATGGAGAGTTCTTTTTCTATCGCTACCAGGCTTTTGCTCCCGTATTGTATTTCTTAACCGATTTTCTAAATCCGAGTCTTTTTCAATTCCTTCTTTTTGCCATATACATTTCCTTAATCGGAACTATATATTTCCAAGCGCTTTGGCTTAAAAAAACAAAGTTCAGATTGCTCTTGTTTGGTTGGATCCTTGCTTTCCTTATACATGCTGAAGGTTCAGTTCTCTTTTTATTTTTTTTGACAGTAGTTTTTCCATTTTTATTGAATGAGGAAAACTTTAAAAATGGATTGAGCAGTCGCTGGGAAAAAGGGGCTTGGGCTTCGCTAACGATCGTTGCCGTCTTGCTCAATTCCAATTTTTTTCTTTCAATCCTCCCTTCTCAGAACCCAAATACCAATGTTTTAATCCTATCCACAGATTCTCTTCGATACGATAAGCTAGGCTTTATTTCGGGGAATAAGGAAATCACACCACACTTAGATGAGTTTGCCAGGTCCTCACTTGTTTTTCATGATCACCATACCACCGTTCCAAGGACATTTCCGAGCTGGGCAGATTTGATGACGGGTAAATTCTCAATGAGCCATAAAGTACGAGATATGTTTCCTTCGCCCGAAGAAAAAGCAAATATTGGTTCCGAAAGGTTCCCTACCATCCCTCAAAAGCTATCTAACCAAGGTTTCACCACTGCCGTCATTGGAAGTTTTGCGGGAGATATTTTCCCCAGAGCTAACTTTGGATTTCAGGAAACCATAGCACCCAACTTCAATGCAAAAGTAATGACGATCCAAAGGACAGTTGAGTCCCAGCTCCTGCTTTTGCCGATTTTAACGGGTTCCTATTTGTATGGAGGGAACTACATAGAAGAAGTATTGGGTCTTTCCACATGGGGTGATGGAGCTCGGTTGGTTCGCTCTCTTAAGAATGCAATTGGCGGGCTATTCGGATCCAAGTTTTTTCTCACGTATTTTTCAAGTGTGGTGCACTTTCCTTATACACCATCTTATCCCTATTACAAGAAATTTACCAATCCTGAATACTATGGTAAATACAAATATCTAAAGTATGTGGATCCAACTAATTCTGAAAAACCAACCCAAGAGGAAGTAAAGCAAATCAGAGGACTTTTTGATTCCAGTGTCTTCGCCTTTGATGCCGAGTTTGGGGAGATTATAGAATTTTTGAAAGCTCAAGGACTGTATGACAATACTTTGATTATTGTAACGTCAGATCATGGAGAAGCACTCTATGAAGATATCCATGGACAAGGTCACGGAGAGCACTTGCGAGGTGAAGCTGTTACCAAAATTCCTCTCTTGGTCAAGTTCCCAAAAGAACTTCCCCCACATATCACTGCAAATTTACAAAGAACTGGTGATATTCACTCCATTACTTCCTCTATTGATCTCTTTCCAACACTGATGGAGTTCTTTAATATAGATTTTAGAGTAGAGGACTATCCAGGAGTATCTCTGTTAGAAATAGTTAAGAATCCAAACCTTTACAAAGATCGAATGGTGTATACAGAAACAGGGATTTGGTTCTCAGACAGAGGAGATCAGTTCTTCCAAAACCAACGAATTCCCTATCCAAACATTTTAGAGCTTCACAATGTGATTCCCGAAGAAGATTACCAAATCATGATCACGGATCCAGTTTTTCAGGAAACGATTTCTTTTGCTAAACACAGAGCGATTTTGAACAAAAATTACAAGCTAATTTACATTCCTACCAGGGAAGGTGTTAAGTGGGAGCTTTACGATAGAAATGCCGACTCTTTCAATACGCAAAATCTATATCCTAAAGTAGGTGTGAGCGAGAAAATGAAGGAAAACCTATATTCTTTGGTGCGAAAGTGGGAGAGATCGAATGTTGTGGGCGAATATCTACTGCCTCCGAATTCTTCAGATTTCTGACTTGTAAGACAACCCCAAACCAGGTTTTTGGAAAGAACACCATGCCAAAACGAAGTGACTTGCGCTCCATTCTCATCATTGGCTCAGGTCCTATCGTTATAGGACAAGCCTGCGAATTTGACTATTCCGGCACCCAAGCGGCAAAGGCCCTAAAAGAACAAGGCATCCGGGTCATTCTAGTAAACTCAAACCCTGCCACCATTATGACGGACCCAGAGCTTGCCGATGCCACCTATATTGAGCCACTTACCGTACCCGTTTTAGAAAAGATCATTCGAAAAGAAAAACCAGATGCCATCCTCCCAACGGTGGGCGGTCAAACAGCATTGAACCTTGCCCTCTCCCTCCATAGGGAAGGTGTCCTCGAAAAGTATGGGGTTGAGCTGATCGGAGCCAAAGTTGAAGCAATCCGAAAGGCGGAGGACCGTGAACTTTTCAAACAAGCTATGCAAAAGCTTGGGCTTCGTGTAGCTAAATCGCATATGGTGAGCGATATGGAAGCGGCACGGAAGGCTAAAGACGACATTGGCTTTCCAATCATCATTCGACCAGCATTTACTTTAGGTGGAACAGGAGGTGGAACCTGTTATACGGAAGAAGACTTTGAAGACATAGCTCAAAAAGGACTTTCCGCTTCCCCGATTTCGCAAATCCTCGTCGAGGAATCCGTCCTAGGATGGAAAGAATTCGAACTAGAGGTTATGCGAGACTTAAATGACAATGTTGTTATCATTTGTTCTATTGAAAACCTAGACCCAATGGGAGTGCATACAGGAGATTCCATTACTGTTGCCCCCCAGCAGACATTAAGCGATAAAGAATACCAAAAATTAAGAGACATGTCCATTGCCATTATCCGAGAGATCGGAGTGGAAACAGGTGGCTCCAACATTCAATATGCGGTAAACCCTGAAAATGGAGAATCCATTGTAATCGAGATGAACCCAAGGGTTTCTCGTTCTTCTGCATTGGCTTCTAAAGCTACTGGATTCCCGATCGCAAAGATTGCGGCTCTGCTTTCAATAGGACTCACCTTAGACGAAATCAAAAATGATATAACTAGAGTTACTCCAGCAAGCTTTGAACCGTCTATTGACTACGTAGTCACTAAAATCCCTCGTTTTGCCTTTGAAAAATTCCCTGGTTCCGATCCAACGCTTGGTGTGCAAATGAAAGCCGTCGGAGAAGCAATGGCAATAGGGCGAACGTTTAAAGAAAGTTTTCAAAAAGCTCTCCGCTCTCTAGAAAACGATCGCTTTGGTTTTGGAAGCGATGGCTACTTTAAAGAACTATTAGAATACCATTCCCTTCCAGAAAACGAGAAGCGAAAAGTGCTACTGTCTAAGATCAAAAGACCAACGGACAATCGCATTTTTTATGTTAAACTAGGCTATAAGTATGGATTGACCGATGAAGAAATCCACGAAGCCTCCAAAATCGACCCTTGGTTCTTGTACCAGTTCAGGGATCTTCAAAACTTAGAAATCCAATTCCAAAAAGAAGGAAGATCCATTCTCAAAAAAATGAAACAGGCGGGTTTTTCGAATCGCCAACTCGCTTTTTTAGCAAAAGAATCGGAAATTCTAACTCTTCTTAAATCAGGTTCGTCTATCGATGTTACTAAATCAAAGATTGATGCTGTTTTAAAACAAGAAGAAGAATCCATTGAGACCGAACTCATCCAAAACAGCATTCTTCCAGTTTTCAAACGAATCGACACTTGTGCTGGGGAGTTTGAAGCCTTTACTCCTTACATGTATTCCTCGTACGATGATGAAGACGAATCAGCAGTTTCCGATAGGAAGAAAGTTATCATCTTAGGTGGTGGACCAAACCGAATCGGCCAAGGTATCGAATTCGATTATTGTTGCTGTCATGCTTCCTACGCTCTCCAAGATGCTGGGGTAGAATCGATTATGGTCAATTCAAACCCAGAGACCGTTTCCACCGATTACGACACTTCGGATCGATTGTACTTTGAACCACTTTCTTTAGAAGATGTGATGAACATTTATCTCAAAGAAAAGCCAATGGGAGTCATTGTTCAATTGGGTGGACAAACTCCTCTGAAAATTGCAAAAGCTTTAGAAAAACGCGGAGTTCCCATTTTGGGAACAAGCCCAGATTCCATCGATCGTGCCGAAGACAGAAAGAGATTCGCCGAAGTATTGGAAAAGCTCCAGCTTTCTTCGCCAGCAAATGGAATAGCCTCTTCCAAAGCCAAAGCCAGAGAAGTAGCAGAAAAAATCGGATATCCAGTGTTAGTTCGACCGTCCTATGTTTTGGGTGGAAGGGCTATGATGATTGTAAACGAATCATCCGAGCTAGACGCCTATATGGAAAAAGCAGAAGAAATCTCGGAAGACCGTCCCATTTTGGTAGATAGCTTTTTAGAGGATGCGATCGAAGTAGACGTGGACGCCATCTGTGACGGCAAAGACGTGTTTATTGCTGGAATCATGGAGCATATCGAAGAAGCGGGAGTGCATTCGGGTGATTCGGCTTGCGTATTGCCACCGCAAACAATTTCAGCAAAGCTTATCCAAGAGATTGAATCCGCAACTAAGAAACTAGCTTTAGAATTGAATGTAAAGGGCTTAATCAATGTTCAGTTTGCCATAAAGGAAGAAAAATTATATGTGTTAGAAGTAAATCCTAGAGCTTCTAGAACAGTTCCCTTTGTTTCAAAATCTATTGGTATCCCCGTAGTCAAGTATGCTGTTCGAGTTATGCTAGGGGAATCTCTTGCCAGCATGAATCTTATTCAATCGATCAAACCACCTCGAGTTACGGTTAAGGAAGCTGTTCTTCCATTTAACAAATTCCCGGGTGTCGACACCATCCTTGGTCCTGAAATGCGCTCCACAGGTGAAGTCATGGGAGTTGCCCATTCCAAAGGTGAGGCTTTTGTAAAGGCTCAAATTATGGCGGGAGAAGAACCCCCTAAACAAGGAACAGTTTTTGTAACTATCAATGACAAAACCAAAAAAGAGCTCCTTGAACCCATCCGCACACTTTCTAATTTAGGTTTTATCCTGATTGCCACGGAAGGAACCCATAAGTTTCTCTCTGAGAACGGAATTCTCTCCAGTAAAATAAACAAAATATACGACGGTTATTTTCCCAATGTGATCGACTACATTCGGGAGAAAAAAATCCATTTGATCATCAATACTCCGCTATCGAGAGTTACGCGCGAAAACGCATTTACGATTCGACAAGCGGCTATCAAATACAAGGTGCCCTGTCTGACTACTTCACAAGCGGCTAAAGCTTTGATTGAAGGTCTTGCCGAAATGCGGGATCGAGGATTTGAAGTGGACTCCTTGCAGGAAATCCACTCTTCTAAAGCGAAATCGTAGAGGTTTGAGCTAAGCTTGGTTTAGCTCATGTAAGCCAAGTTAAGTTAAGTTAAATTTTTTATCTTAGTTTATTCCATCTCTTTGAGTTTTTCTAAAATTTCAGTCACTCGCTTTCGATTTACTCCTAGATCGCTTTTTCCAAGTCTGGAAGCCGAACGAAAGTGCAGAGTCTTTTTTGCGTCATCAGCATAAAACTCTAAATCATCCACGTATCGCATAAGAAACGAAGTGTTTTCAATATAAAGGTAGTTTGGCTCTTCTTTGATGATGGCAGTCCGAGGTCTGGAAGCTACTATCTGTTTTAGATCGGTCAACAGGTCTTTCATTGGCTTCTTGTAGAGATAAGAAGGAAAGTAATGAGTTTCGTCCTTTTCATTTTCAAAACTACCTACGCAATTGGGGCTGGAAGGACAAGGGATTAGCTTGCCTTGTCGTAGGCCCAAACCATCGGGTCTAGTTCCCGTGCATTGGACTAAGAGGCAGAGAAGGAAGATAAAAATCATTCCAAGAGTTGTTGGGAAGGTTCGGGAAAGTTTGGTTTTTGATTTGTTTACCATAGTTTCGTTCTAAATTGCTCCGTTGACTCGTCGACTGGAAAATAAGGAATTGCTGGACAAACATTTTCAAGTCTGGTATTCTAAATGGAGCTGGAAGCTAGGGGAGGGGTCTTATGAAAAAACTAAGTTTTTTATTCAGTTTTTTATTGGCTGGTCTAGGTGTTTTCGCAGAAGCAAAGCTCGGTTGGGCATTGCTTCTTTTACCACTCTTTGTTTTCTTTTTGGTTCCGTTTTTAGACTCCTGGTTAGGAGAAGACCCGTCCAATCCGTCCGAAACTGATTCAGTTGTATTGCAAAAAGAATCGTACTATCGTTATCTAACATACCTTTGGGCCTTTTTTCAGTTGTTCTTTGTGATCTGGGTATCGTATCGAGTTGCAACCATCGAGAGAACTTATTTAGAGCTCGCTCTTAGCATTCTTTCTGTAGGTATCTTGACTGGGGGAATTGGAATCACTGTCGGTCACGAGCTCGGTCACAAAAACACCAAATGGGAACAAAACTTGGCTCGCATGATATACATGACAGTCAGTTATATGCATTTTCATATTGAGCACAATCGGGGCCATCATGTCCATGTAGCGACCGAGTCCGACCCGGCTTCTTCTCGCAAAAACGAGTCATTTTACGCATTTTTACCCCGCACTGTTGTAGGCTCTTTTCGTTCTGCTTGGGAAATCGAGAAAAAAAGACTCAGTAAACTTGGATTGGGTCCGTTTCACTATCGCAATGAAATGCTATATTGCATTGCAATTCCATTGATCTTTGCCTTTTCATTGTTTGGTTTCTTTTCTTTGGTAGAACATCGTTTGGTTTACAATATGTTGTTTTTCTTTTTTGCTCAATCCATTGTGGCTTTTAGTCTTTTGGAAGTTGTAAACTACATTGAACACTATGGTCTCTACAGAAAACAAGTTACAGCCGATCGTTTTGAAAGAGTTCTTCCCATCCATTCTTGGAACCAAAACTTTTTTCTTTCCAATGCTTTGCTTTTTCAATTGCAAAGGCATTCAGACCACCATGCTAACGCTGGAAGAAGATACCAGACATTGAGGCATTATCCTGAAGCGCCCCAGTTGCCTTTTGGATACGAAGTAATGATTCTAATCGCTTTAGTGCCTCCACTTTGGTTTCGCTTTATGAACCCTAGGTTACAGGATTGGGAAAAAAGATACTCCGCGGCTTAAAACCAAATCTAAATTTTCTAAGATTTGCTGGTGGAGTCATCCTACTTTTCATACTCTTTCGCTGTGCCTTCTTTTTTCGTTACGTGTTATATGCTGAGGAAAATGAAGCGTACCTCATTCTCAAAGGTTTTGCCTTAGGCTTGCGCTTTGACCTATCCATAACGGCAACTGTTTGGGGACTCTTCTTTATTCTGGATCAGATTCCAAAAAAGTGGCAAGGAAAGCGGTTCTATCTCTTTTGGAACAGTATCAGTTATTCCCTTGTTCCCATTTCCATCCTACTTTGTTTTGCTGATTATTTTTTCTATGAACATGGGGGGAAACGGATTGGTTTTGAAGCGACAGCTTTTTTAAACAAAGATCTGTTTTCCATTCTAGGCTGGTTTTGGCAGGAGAATCCAACTACCTTTTCGCTTAGCTTCGGGATCCTTTCCTTTGTTTCTTTTTTGCTTCTTGTTCATTTTTTTCGAACTGTTTCTTCCAGATTTAAAAATGAAAAGAAAGAAATAAATCCCAAGTTAGAATTCCGTGAACTCTTAAAAATCACTGTTGTTCGCATGGTCTTTGCTATCCTTTTAGTCCTCATTCTGATCAGAGGCGGATTTCAAAGTTCGCCTTTGAGGGCAGGGAGCGCCATCATCTCAACAAACACCCACTTAAACAACCTAGTCCTAAATCCTGTTTTTACAGCTCTAACAGATCTTAAGTCTACTTCTTTGCCCGCTTCCGAAAAAATGGAAATCTTCCAGGCTCTAGCCATTGTAAAAGAAGTGATTCAATATCCTGGAGCCGAGTTTCTTCCTTCTTCTTATCCTTTACTTAGGCGGACAATCCCAGAAAAGAACCCTAGTTTTAGATCCCTGGCAAAGGCCGAAAAACCAAATGTGGTCCTGATTCTTCTGGAGTCTTGGTCAAACAAATTTATATCTGCTAAGAATCCAATAGCCATTGATGGCAAGATCGTTGCCCCATTCTTCCAAAAGAGACTTTTGAATGGAGTATATTTCCCTCGATTCTTTGCCACGGGGGGTAGAACAACAAATGGAATGTTAGCCATGATCACTGGAATTCCTGATAAACCAGGATTAACAGCAGTTCGCACAACGGGTGCCATGACCAAGGTTTCAGCACTTGGAAGTCTTTTCAATCAGTCTGGTTATCAAACATTGTTTCTGACAGGGGGTGATTTAAGCTTTGACAATCTCTCAGAGATCTTGCCTCAGTGGGGTTACAAAACCATACTCGGAGAAAAAGAGATCGGTAGTTTAGGCAATTACCAAAGGGGAGGTGGTGGCTATGACGATGAGACCATTTACAAAGAATTGCATGAAAATCTGTTGAAAACTGAAAAAGGCAAGCCTCTGTTTGCAACGGTTTTAACTCTAACTACTCATTATCCTTACAAAGTGCCCCGAAAGGAATTCGAAATTTTTAGTGAAACCATTCCAGATGCTGATTATTTGAACGCCTACCATTATGCAGACTTTGCAATCGAATCTTTTTTGCAAAAAGCCCAGAGTTCACCTTATTTTAACAAGACTATCTTTGTTTTTGTTGGAGACCATACCCATCATCGCGATCTCAATTACTACGAAGACAGAAACATTCCGTTTCTCATCTATTCTCCCAAGTTAATTGCACCTGAAATTCGAGAAGACATTGCTTCACAATTGGATGTTTTGCCAACGCTTATTAGTTTCTTACCAGAACCTGTGGAATTCTCTGCAATGGGCAAGGACATTTTGCATAATAAAAGTAAATCAGCTTATTTCGCGTATGGGTCTGGTTATGGTTGGATTGAGGACAATGTGTTTCTATTTCGTTCGGTAGATGGGAAGTTGGAGTTTCCGTTAACAGTAGAACCTCCATTGGAAAAGAGTCCCTTGTGCGAGAAATTTAAAAAAGTTTGCGAACCCTATTCCATTAAGGCAAAATCTTATCTAAATCTCGGGACGGAACTTATCAATAGAAACCTTATTTATCCTGGCGATAATCAGAAGTAGATGCGGTTTAGCTAGCTTCTTTCCAGAGAATCTTTGCACCAATTTTTAGATTCTCATACAGATCTAGAAAATGAGTGTTTGGCACTCGACCATCAGGATCACGTGAAAACTCAGGTCTCAATCTTTTCAAGAAGTACATCCCCATCTCACCTTTGTTTTTCGCTTTGATCTTTCCACGATATTCACATATAAAAAAGCGTTTTACCTTTTCATAAGTTGTTTCGCTTAAATTGATTTCACCAGGTTCGCCAGAACTTTCCATCCGACTTGCCGTATTGACTGTATCGCCCCAAACGTCGTAGGCAAATTTAGTTTTTCCCACCACTCCTGCGACCACTGGACCAGTATGGACCCCAATTCGGATCTCCCAAAAAGGCACTCCAAGCATTTGTTTGACGGATTTGATTTGTAACATAAAGCCTTGGATTTCCATCGCAAACAAACAGGCGTCTACTGGATGTGTGAAATTTCCTTGGGGAATCCCACCTGCCGCCATATAGGAATCACCAATGGTCTTTAGTTTTTCAAAATTGTAGCGAATCGAGATATCATCAAACTGCGAAAAACAAGCATCTAATTGTTCTATCAAACTTTCTGGAGATAGGGTCTCGGCTATTGTTGTGAAGTTTTTGAAATCAGTAAAGAGTATCGTTGCCGATTCATATTCCATGGGAATCACTTCCCCAAATTCCATGAGCTCTTCCGCTAATTCACCAGGCAAAATGTTCTTTAAGAAGCGAATGGTTTTTTCTTTCTCCATTGCCAAAACTTCCATAAGGTTTGCATTATGAATTGCCCCAGCTATCTGATCGCAGAAAGAAACTAAATCTTTAAAATCGGAGTTGTTCCATTCCAATTCGTTGTCATGACCTTTGAGTGCAAAAATCCCGATTGTTTCGTTTTTTACAACTAACGGAATCTGAACCACTCTTTTAAGATTGAAATTATCCAAGAATTTTCGATCTACCGCAGACAAAGTCATTTTAGTTGAAAAGCGCCGAGCGTATAAGGGTTTTTGAGTAGAATAGGTTCTGTACAAAGAACCAATTTCAGGTTTAATAGGTGCTGAGAAGTTCTTGAAAGTATTTGAGATGATGAGTCCTTTATGAAAGACTTCCTCAGAAGGAAACACTGGATTAAGAGTATTGGTGGTTTTGTCCACTAGGAGTAAAATCCCAAGATCTGTGGCATGGTGGTATTTTAAAAACCGAAAAATCTCTGTTAGAATTTCATCTAAATGGTTCATAGAATTGATTCGGCGAATAAACCCATTGAGCGTTTCAATTCTCCTTCGACTCTTTTCTATGGATTGTTTCTCTTCTTGGATTTTTATAGTTTTTAGTTCGAGTTCATGCAATAGAAAACTGGATTCTATGGAACCTGCCACATAGTCACCTATGATCTTAAGTTGCTCAACCTCTTGGCTTGAGAGACTTAATGTTTGTCGAAAGTCTAGTAAATCCAGTGTTCCTATAAATTTCTGACGCAAGAAGAGGGGAAGGATCAAAAGCGATTTTAAATTAACGCTTTTTTTGTTTTCTAATTCCACACCCTGGGTATCGTATTTGTCCATGTCGGCGATAAAGAATGCTCGTTTTCGTTTCCATGCATAGACATGAGCAAGTTTTGTTACATTTTCTGCGTTTACATGGATTTGACGATTTCGAACATTTTCTTGTTCTTCTTTTGATATGAAATCGGGAAAATTCGCTTCATAGAGCTTTAAATGACTAGTTTCAGAATCAAAAATATACAGAACATAGTTGGGAACTTCAAAGTTTTGCACTAAGAAATTCTGCAAAATGGACATAATAGAAGTTAGATCTGTTTGAGTGTTGATCTCTCGTAATAGGGAATCTAGATTTGACAACTGGGCGTAGGATTTGTAAAGTTTGTCTGCGAATTCATCAGACTTGAGCTGTGCCTTCTTTTGCACCAATTCCTTTTCCGTATTGGCAAGTTGTAGTTTAGAGATTTCTTCTTCATACAACTTTCGTTTTACTTCCCAATCCATAGATTTCCATAGTAATAGCCCTGTTATGACTAAAACTACAAATGCACAAATTAGAATAATAGCTAAATCCATTTATTTGATGAGTATCCTGGCACCGCGCTTTTGCTGGGTGTAGAGTTTTTCAAACTCAGTGTTGGGAACAAATCCAAACTCGTCTGCCGAGAGATTGGGTTTCAATCGTTTAAGCTCGTTAATTGGAAAAGCCTCGCCTTCGTAACTATTGATGCTTCTAGGATTTTCTAAAACGAAGAGACGATTTACTTTTTCAGATGTGTCTTTGCTGATATTGATCTCGACCGTGTTTCCGGCTCGTCGAATAGCCTGGGTTTGCGTAACCGTTTTTCCCCAAACGTCATAAGAGAACTTTGTTTTTCCAATGACTCCAGCGACCACGGGGCCGGAATGAATGGCGATTGTGATTCCATTTGGCTGAAAAGCAATGTCTGGATACTCTTTCTTGATTGCATGAACCTCGTTTCGGATCTCCATTGCCGCAAGGCATGCATCTAAAGTATGCGTAAAGTTACCGATTGGTAAACCGCCCGCCGCAACATACATGTCTCCTGCCATTTTTAGTTTTTCCATGCTTCTTCTTTTTATGATTTCATCAAAGCGAGAAAAATAGAGATCCAAGCCTTCAATCAATTCTTCGGGCGTTAGCTGAGAGGCAATGGCTGAAAAGCCAGGGAAACCAGTCATAAGCATGGTCACGTTTTCAAATTCAACTGGGTTTACCTTTCCCTTTCTTTGTAACTCTTTAGCTACGTTTTCAGGTAAGATGTTTAACAAAAGGGAGTCCGATTTGACTTTTTCTTCTTCGATTTTTTTGAGTAGAAAGTTGCTATTGATTGCTCCTGCAATCTGTTCACAAACACCTATAATGCCCGTCACTTGATCCGGTGTTAAGGCTTTTTCTCCTTCTTCGATGCCGAACATAGCCATAGCGACAACTTTGTCGTTATTGATCAATGGAGCGATTAGCAAGGAGGACTGATTGGCGATTTCAATGATTTTTCGATCTAGTTCTGTAGGGATTCCAGACCGAGCCTTCTTTAGGTAAAAATGTTTCTTTCGTTTATAGCATTTGAAGACAAAGCCTCCAGATTCATTCAAAGGAAATTGCAGATTTTTAAAATAATCCAATCCCTCATCGGACAAATGAATAAATCCTGAATGATTTAGGTATTGAAAATAGTTAGCTTCTTCATCCAGGGAATACAATACGCAATTTGAAATGGAATAGGTATCGCGCAAATACTGAAAAATCTCGGAAAGAATGCTCTCTAAGTTGATTAGGCTGTTTACTTTCTTTGCAAATTCGTTCAGTTGATGAATCTCTGTTCTGGCTTTTTCCGCTTTCTCTTGTTCTTTTTCTGCTAACCTCAAAAGCAGTGAACTCTGGATAGCACCTGCAATCTGATCACAAAAGCCTGAAATTCTCTGAAGTTCTAGTTTGTTGATTTCCATTTTTTGGTCGTAAGAAGTGAAATACGCCATGGCAATGACTTCATTCTGAACCACAAGAGGAACCATTAAGAACGATTTTAAAGATAAAGATTGAACTATGTTCTTATCAGAATCGGAAAGTAAGTTTTCAGTGATGCGGTTCAGGTAAAGAGCTTTTTTCCTAAGGTAAGTTTTATATATAATTCCCCCATCTTTTCGGAGTGGAACCCTCAGTTGTCTTGAAAAATCAATCTGCTTTTGAGTGGCATTGGGAGGAACAGTAGTGTTAAAAGTATAAAGTTCTTTGGAATCTTTATCAATTAACTGAAGTATAATGGCTTCTATATGAAAAGTCTTAAGTATGTAGTCAAACATGTCTTGGATAATTTTTTCCAATTCAGACTCTGAATTGATTTTTTTAGTAAACTCGTTTAACTTAACAACTTCGTTCCGAGCATTCTCCATTTCAATCTTTGCGATTTCGGCAAGGTTTCTCTCTGTGTTTACATTTTCTAAAAGAAGAGAATTTACAACGGCAGTCGCAACTGTCTCGGAAGTGCTCTCTATGATTTGAAGATCTCGGAGAGAAAAGGTCTTTTCTTTTTGAGATGAAAAAAGCAAAAGCATCGCGATAGACTCACCTTGGGAAATCAAGGGAAGCAGAACACCTGGTTTGTTCCCTGTCGCTGAAACCAAGGATTTGTTGCTTGTTACTAAACTGTCTTCAGTGATTTTTGCGAATCGAAAGGATTTCTTTCTTTTATATACTTTGTATAGATACCCTCCGGACTCATTCATTTCAAAAGAGAGAAATTGCAGTTGCTGTTTCTCTTTTTGTGGAAAGTCGGATGGGAGTACTGATTTAAAGTATTTGATTCTGTTTTCTTTTGGATGAACTAGAAAAAGAATTACGCTGTCGCAATCTACTTGTTTGGAGAGGTAATCATAAGCTCGTTTTAGAAGAGATTCAAATTCCAAGCTAGAATTCAAAGCCTTTGCAAATTCGTTTAACTGGTGAATGCTCTCTTGCGACTCTTGGAGCTCTTTGGTTCTTTCAAAAACTAAGTCTTCTAGACCTTCTTTTAATGTTTGTAATTCTAAGTTTAGCTTTTCGGTGGATTCAAACGCTTTTGTATATCCGTAGCTCAAGATATAGCCCTGGAATAAGATAAACCCCAGAAAACCAAAAGGCGTCATACCGAAAGTGTTTACGATATTGTTATAGTATAGAATGTCATTGACCAAAGTGAAAAAGACAAATAGGAAACCGAGGATCGAAAGCCCAGCACCCACAGTGTCTTTGCGGTAGGCGGAAACAATTGCCATCAGTGTTCGAATGCATATCAGAATCACAATAACTTGAAAATACAGCACTTTGTCTGTG
>JAIXRB010000165.1 GCA_027485405.1 Leptospiraceae bacterium
CTGTCATCGGATTCTTCAGCCTTTTTTTTGTTTTAGATATATCTGGTGGGGCGGCTCTAGCCGGATTTTTGGTAGTATGGGTCTTTTCGGAGAGGGGAATGAATTTTAGGCTTCTTTTGTTATTTCTCTTAACTCTTTTTGTTTACTTTTACTTTTCTTTGGTTTGGAACGGAGGTTCTTGGGACCGATTGGAAAATTTCCTCTATTTGGCTAGTTTTGGTTTGGCATTTCTCTTCGTTTCCTCTCAGAAAAAAACCAAATTCAAGGATTTGCAAAAGGGAATTTCTCTTTTGGTAGGGGCTCAGGTTCTTTGGCTTGTATTTCATTATACAGTTTCAGGATCCCAAAACCAATCTGGCGAAATTTTACTCAGTGGCGTCCACCTAAGTCAAGTAGGTGCCCTTTCTCTCCTTGGATTCTTGTTTTTGCCCCGAATTCGAAAACCCCAAGATTGGTTTCTAGTGGGAATCCTCTTCTTCTTATTCCTGACAGCTGTTTATATCAGTAAGTCAAGGATTTCCCAAATAGCATTTGTTTTGCTACTAATAATGAGAATTTTTCATGGGTTTCGAAACCTTTCCCAACACCCGTTCAGAAAATTTACTTTCCTACTTCTTTGCCTTAGTACCGGGATTGTTTTTCTTTTTTTGTATTCCAATCCAAAGTCCTTGGATCTTCAATCGTTAGCGGTTCGCTATTCTATTTGGTTTTTCCATATTCAACAAACATGGCTTCATTCTCCTTGGTTTGGCTTTGGGCCTTTGCCTGAGAATGTACTTTACTTTCAACAAAACGCTACTCTAGACCCAGTTTTTTTGCAAAGAATCCGAGATTATTTAGATACCTTCCATTCCTACCCCCAAGCACATAACGTCTTTGTTGAATGGTTTAGTTCTTACGGTCTTGTAGGATTGCTGTTATTGATTTTGGGACTTAGCATTGCCCTAAAAAAACTAAAGTCCAAGTGGTTCTTCCTTGGTTTCTTTGTTTTATTGTTTCATGGAAGTTTTGATTTGAATTTACTCGAGCCTCCTATTTTTTATTTCTTGGCCTTGGCTCTGGGTCTGTCCCTTCGGGTGCGAACTCCTAACCTAAAACCCAGGTTAGTGATTTTGGCTAAGGGGCTTCTACTTTTGGTTTTCAGTGGCTTTCTTCTTTCTTTTGCTAAGACCTTTGCTTTGGAAGACTTAAGATTTTACTTATCAGACCAATTCGCCTTTGACAATCTCTCGGTCGCGAAATTCAGGAAAGACGCCCCCGTTCAGCATCGGGAATTCAACTGCCAAAAATTTGAACCTTGGCAGGTAGTTTTGCAGAGCGAAAAATTAACCCAATATCAATTTTTATGTGAATGCAAGCAAAGCCAATGGAAGTCCGACAAAGCGGATTGGAACAAAACACTGGCCTATTTGTTTTTTCGATTTCCAAAGAATCCCGAAAACCTAAACCTGATCATTGAATGGTGGGGTTCTGAAAACCCAGGTCTCTTGCTTGATGAGACCAAGCATTTAATTTATTTCTTAGATCCCTTACAGATTTTATAAGAGTCCATACTAACTGATGAAACCAAAAAGAAAAAAACAGTCCCCCCAACAGCAAGCAAATTCTCGATTTTCTATTGCCCCAACCAAAAAGATTCTGGTTTTCATCGTTGCCTATAATGCAGAAAAGCACATTGGCAAGGTATTTGATCGCATCCCTTCTGATTTGTATTCGGATCCAAATGTGGATATTTTAGTCATTGACGATTGTTCCAAAGACAAAACGTCCGAAGTTGCCTTTGCTTGGGTAAAGGAAAAGGGAGTCAAGAATGTAACGGTCCTCCGTAATGAAGTCAACCAAAGGTATGGTGGGAACCAAAAGCTTGGATATTTGTATGCGATTCGAAACCACTATGATTTTGTAATCCTCCTGCATGGAGATGGCCAATATGCACCAGAACTCTTACCTCTGTTTATTGAGACCTATCACAAACAAGATGCTGATGTAGTCCTTGGATCCCGAATGGCACAAAAAGAAGGAGCCAAACAAGGGGGCATGCCCCTGTACAAACGTTTAGGAAATTATATTTTAACAACATTTCAAAATTTCATCACCAACCAATCTCTCACAGAATACCATACAGGATATAGAGGCTATTCCATTCGGTTTCTCAAAAGTGTTCCTTTTCAATTAAATACTAACGAATTCCATTTTGATACAGATATTCTTTTACAGGCATTTTACGTAAATGCCAGGATTTCGGAGTTTTCCATTCCAACCTTTTATGGTGATGAGGTTTGCCATGTGAACGGCTTCCAATACGCCTGGGATGTAGTTGTTTCTACCCTACAGTTTAAGTTTCATAAAATGGGAATGTTTTGTTCGTTAAAATTTCGAAGCTTAGACCAATTCCACTACCAGGATAAGACTGGAAATCTCTATACCTCCCACAAGATGGCAATTGAAAAAATTCAAAGCCTGGGTCAGAAAAAGATATTGGATATAGGTTGTGGACCCGGCTTTGTTTCTTCTAAAATACAAAGCCTTGGCTTTGAGGTAACGGGCTTAGATAAAAATTCCCCTCTACCCAATACCATAAAAAAGTTTATCTCACATGATTTTGAAACAGGAGATCTTCCTGTCAATGTGGACGATTACAATGTTCTAATGATGTTAGATGTGATTGAGCACCTAGCAGAACCAGAGGAATTTTTATTGCATTTGCGAAACTCCTCAGAAACTTCAGATTTCACTTTGCTGTTATCGACGCCCAATGTTGCTTTCATTGCCATTCGATGGAATTTATTCTTTGGACGATTTAATTATTCCTCGCGTGGGATTTTAGATATCACTCACAAACGATTGTTTACCAAATCTTCTCTACAAAAGCTCCTTCTTGATTGCGGCTATTCCATCGAATCCCTTTCTCCCATCCCAGTGCCTTTTGAAGCAGTGATTCCAAATTCCCTCGGGCGTATTCTGGGATGGATAGCTAAGATCTTTGCCTCGTTGTTTCCGGGCTTGTTTTCCTTTCAGTTCCTTGTGGTTGCAAAGCCCAAGCCAGGAGTTTTAAGCATTCTAAGAAAGGCCAAATACTATGTGGGAAAAAAAGTCTACTAGACTCTTACTTTTTTTAGCTTATGCCGCGTCTTCTTGTTTTTTGTTCTTAAAGCATGAGGTTTGGAGAGATGAAGTAGATGTATGGATGATGGTGCAAAATCTCCCCTTTACCCAATGGAGAGATTACTTGCGGCATAGTGGACATCCAGGTTTGTTTCACTTAACATTATATCCCTTGGTGCTTTTGGGTGGCAGTTTCGTTATCGCTCAATGCTTGAATTTTGCTTATGCGATGATTGGTTCTGGGATTCTTCTAGGAACCCTTGCCGTTCCCTCTTGGTTTGTTGGTCTAGGTCTATTTGGAGATTTCTTTCTATATCGGTTTCCAGTTTTTACCAGGAACTATGCCTTAGGCTTTCTTTTTTTATCGATTGTTCTTTGGGGAATTCATTCTTCCCAAAGAAAAAATCGGATTTTTGCTTACGTAAGTTTGGCGTTACTTGCTCATACTCATATCCTCTTTACTCTTGTGGCAATGGCTTGGGGAGTCTATTTGATTAGCGAGTGGGTCTTGCATAAAGAGCTAAGAACTGAGCTATCAGTTGCAATTCTTGCTTTGGTATTGTCGGGATTAGTTGTGCTTTACTTTGTTCTACCGCCTTCTGATGGTCAGTTCGGATCTGCCTTACAGAATAACCCTTCGGCATGGCGCATTGCACTGACCTATACTTTATTGCCGAGTCTAGCAGGCTGGGAATTCTTCTACAAATTTTCTTGGGTTCTTATAATCGCTCTTAGTTTTCTCTTTCGAAAGCATCTTTCTCTATTGCTTTTGTACATTACGGGTACTTTTTTAATTTTATTTTTCTTTCGCTTTGTCTACGTCGCTCACCTCCACCACCTTTCTGTTTTGTTTACTCATATCTTTTTTACGTATCTTTTGTATTGGAAAAAAGAGAAAGAGCACTTCATTCTTTCCTTAGAAAATAAAATTTCCGTGGCTTTGTTCTGTTTTGTCTTTCTAAGCCATATCATTTTCTTTGCTAAAATTGAATCCCAAGACATTGCAAAATTGTATTCGGGGGCGAGTTCTGTCCTCCCTTTCCTTAAAAGCTGTGGTTGGCAAAAAGGGGACAAGATTGCAGGGCATGGTCCAGATGAGTCAAAAACAATTCTGTTTTACGAGGAGAAGGGGGCTCAGTTATATTTCCCAGCTCTCCAAACCTATGGATCTTTTATGCTATGGAATAAGGAATTTCGAGATTCCTACTTGATTTCCGAACAAGTTTTACTGGAGCGAGTGCAGAAGGAACCTATTCGTTTTCTTGTTTGGAACCAACCTCTACAAAAGAAAGAATCTTTGCAACAATGGGAGTCTTGCGGTTTTAATCCACCTAATTCCGTGATAGACCCAGCTGAGTATTTTTATGTTTATCGAAAAATTGAAAAATAAACTTTCTGCCTTTTATTCTAAAGGGAACCAAATTTTACGAATTGGGCAGATTCCATTTTTTATCCTATGGATTCTGGTTTCCTTTCAATTCCTTTTACGCCATGAGATGTGGAGAGATGAAGTAGAAGGTTGGCTTATGGTATCTCATTTAGATTTTTTCCAGTGGAGGGATTATTTGAGAAATAGCGGCCATCCTTCTTTGTTTTATCTACTCCTATATCCCATTGCTTTTTTTTCTACCTCTCTTTTTTCTCTGCAACTCTTCAATTTCGCCATTTCCACTTTTGCAACAGGGATTTTTTTCTTTAGCTTTCGTTTGCCCCTTGTACTACGGTACTTGTTCTTAGCGGGTTCCTTTTTCTTATACCGTTTACCTGTGTTTGCTAGGAACTATTCCTTGGGATTTCTCCTCCTAACCTTGGGTCTTCTCTGGTTTCAATCTTCCCATAGAATAAAGCGTAGGATCTCTTATGCGTCGCTTCTGCTTTTACCGCAGACCCATACCTTATTTGTTTTGGCGGCAATCCCCTTCGGAGTATACTTTCTTTTGTCTCTTGTATACACTCGGCGACTTCGCGTCGAACGCTTCTGGTTTTTGTCACTTTTGATCTTATCTGGTCTAATAGTGTTATATACCATTTTTCCTAAATCAGAAGGGCAGTTTCAAGACAACCTATTCCAGAATAATCCTTTGGTTTGGCGGCATGTAGTGCCTTATGCCTTTTTTCCATCCTGGACCAAATCTCAAATTGCCTATGGATTGCTTTGGGCTTTTTGGTTAGCCTTTGCTTATTTACTTCGAAGCAATAAACCCCTTCTTTCTTTTTATTTAACAGGCGTTTCTTTGTTTTTGTTCTTTTTTCGGTTTCTATACGTAGCCCATTTGCACCATTTGATTGTATTTTTCCTCTTTTTGCTAGCAGTATGGGAATTGTTCCTCCGACAAACAAAGCTTCCGAAGTTTCATGAAATACTAGTCGTTTTCTTTTTTCTCTCTTCAATTTCGCAAATCCAATACCTTGCGAAAGAAGATGCCAAAGATTGGAATCAACATTTTTCCAGTTCTTCCTGGGCTGCGGAAGCTCTATTACGTTGTGGTTGGAAACCCACTTTTTCAATCGCTACGCACCCCCCTGACGAAACGAAGACTATTCTAGGTTATCTTCCTCCTAGTACGAAGTTTCAATTTCCTGCCCTGAACCGAGAAGGAACTCATATGCTCTGGGACCAAGAGTTCAAAAAGTCCTATCTTGTTCCCTGGGCAGATATAGAAGACCAAATGGTTGGCAATCCGACTTGGGAGTTTGTGGTTACCAACGCACCACTTTCTGAAAAAGCATCTACCGTTTACCAGCTTTGCGAAGCACCCCCTGCGAACACCACCATCACAAAGAATGAAATCTTTTTTCCCTACCGCCGAAAATTCCCCCTCCCTTAGTCTTTCTTGACCCGTTTGTTTCAAGTGAAAGCCTACCAATGGTTATAAACTGTTAGTCGGCTTGACTACAAAAAGTGTCTATTTTACCCTTCCAAAGAGATTTCGCTTGTGCATTTGGATACCTTTTTAAAAATTCTGTTCGAAGATCATTCCAAGAAAGTAACTGTTCCCCTTGTTTTTGGGGCAGGCCAGATTCGAGCAAGGGGGATTGCACTAAGCATATGGTCTCTTTTCTGCCTAAAGCAACTAACCAGTTTAAGCCCTCCACATCTTGGAGTAAGAGAGATCCATTGTTTAGTATCTCCAACCCACTATGCAAGGCCACTATGCCAGAACTATAGACTTTTAAAGATGGCTCGGGCAATTCCTTTAGATGCGATTGTACTTCTTTTAAGACCTTAGCTGAAAACGAGGTGATTTTAATCCCTAAAAACACTAATCCCAGGGAATAAAGCACCAAACAAAAACAAAAGATGATCTTGGGTTTTAGTTTTCCGAAAAGATTGCTCGGGAAATGCTTGATTTCCTCTTCTAAAGCAAAGCAAAAAGGAAAGATGCAAAGGTTTAAATATCGAGATCCCCAAGTCCAATGCCCATCATGGGGGGAGAACAACGGAGCCAGAAGTAAGAATCCAAGACTCGCTTCAAACAAACTTTTGGTTTCCATACCCCAATTCTGGGTTCTTTTTCCAAAATAAGCAATCACGGGTAGAAGAAACAATGGAGTCAGTCCTAGAAAGCCTGGTTTCCAGTAATCATTCCATTTTCCCACAAACCACAAAGCTTGGAAAAGATAGACTTTTTCGCTGAAGCCTTTTTGGAATCCTGTCTGGTCCACCAAATACCGAGGTCCTAAAATATGCCCATAGAGATAAGCATTCATACCTAGAAAAACAAGGAAGGTTAGACTAAAGCCGGCTCCTAGTATAAATAATTTTAAATAAAGATTGTTTTCCTTTGAAAAACGAAACCAAAAGCTAAGCCATAGTAGCGGAAAAAAAAGCACAGTTTCCAAACGATAAAAAGTGGAAATACCTATTAGAATTCCCCCTAGACCTAGAAAAAACAAATGATCTCTTTTTTTTAAAGCAAGGCTCGCGCCCAACACTAGAAAAATGACAAAGTATAGATTTTCTGAATATTCTAAAAACAGTAAAGGAACCGAAGTACAAAAAAAAGCAAAGTAAATTATCCGAAAGGAAAGACCCCAAAGACTCTTCAGATAGTACAAAAAGGCAAGCAAAACCAAAAAAGAGAACACAGGTAAGGCGGCAAATGGTAAAAACAAACGGAGTCCCATAGTTTGCAAAGAAAAGAAAATTGGAAAGGGTCCCATATGTTTCCCTAAAATTTGAATATGGTACAATGGATAGTCTATTGGGAAATATTTGTAATTGGGATCCGAATCCTTTAAAAAGTATAGGTAGTCTTCATTAAACCCCCCATTTTCGTTCAAACTAATTGCCTGTAGAGCTTTGATTAAAGAATCAGCTCCAAATGAGAAGCCCGGGGGAACCATTTGGAAAAAAAGAACCGCACCGACAACTAACGGTAGCCAGAGTAGGATTTGGGAGTTACTAAATTTCATTCTTTATAACCGAATCGTTTTAGAGTCAGTTCTTTAAGTTTCACAAAAGGTAGCTCCGCAACAAGATGAAATAGATAGGAAAAAACATATATCCCCAGAATCGCAGGGATCCATTGCTTTAAAATATCCCAAGAAGTAACGGTCTCTACCCTTTGCAAAGGTGCCAAAATAAAGCCGAGCAAGAACATGTGTACAATATATGCTACATATGATAGTTTAGCAAAAGGCAATAAAAGCCTAGTAGAAAAAATTGTCGCGATCCAACCACCTTTCAAACAATAAAAAATGATTCCAGCAAAACAGAAGCTATTCACCGAAAATCGCAAAACCATAGAAGGTACACCATACTCTAACTCGCTAAAGATCGTATTGTAAACTATCAAAGAGACCCAAAATAAAAAATGAATCAATTCGTTTAGGTATCTGTTCTTCGTCCATGCTTGGATCAATTCTTTCCTTTCTTTTAGGAAAAAACTTAAGAGAATGCCCATGATAATCGCATCGAAATGACCTTGGAAAGGATTGTAGATGTACTTTCTGTAAGTAGTTTCTAAATGTGGATCTTGCGGGGAGATCCAAAAAAAGAAAGCAAAGAACCTATAAACAATCGGAATTATTAACAAAATAACAAGAGAAGGGAAGCGAAGGGAATAAGGAAGTTTGCGATAAATGAAAAGCAAAAAGAAGGGGAAAGAAACATAAAACTGCTCTTCTAAAGAAAGGGACCAACCTTGGAGCAAGGTTCCAGGGAAGTAATTAGAAATATACAAGAAGTCATAGACAAAGCGACTCAAAAGAACCCTGGCGGTTTCCAAATGAATTGGGTCAGTAGTCATTTCCATCAAAACTAGAGTTATAGCTAACTGGAGAAGTAGAAAAATATAGTAAGGGGGGAAAATCCGAAACGATCTCTTGATAAAAAAAGTTTTGAGGGAGATAGTTCCTTTTTTTTCCAATTCGATGAACAAAGGACCTGAAATTAAGAAACCGCTCAAAACAAAAAAGGCATCAATGGTCAAAGAAAGTCCTCTAAAAAATTGGGCCGCATACATTCCCACGGGTGCCGTCTTACCAGCATCGTGTAGAACCATATAAATGTGACAGAGAATGACTAAGATTAAAAGAAAACCCCGGAGCCCATTCAAGGCCGGGTTTTCGTGTTTACTAGGCTGAAAAACAGACAAAAAATTCATAGGCTATGTTAATGCTCAGAACGCTGTTCCGTGCTCTTACTTACTTCCAGTAATTCAAATTTCCTTCTCGTTACAATTCAATAAGATAGAAAACTAAGGAATACCTTCCAAAAAAATCCGAAGACCTTTGATTATGTTTTGATATAAGGAATGTGAACTA
>JAIXRB010000176.1 GCA_027485405.1 Leptospiraceae bacterium
AGATGCTTGGAGTCTTTTTAAGCCTTCATCTTTGTTGATTTCTTCTTCGGATAGGTTTTCCAGAGCAGGAACCCGAGGTGAGAACGCAACAGAGCCATCAACTACTTTTACTTTATCACCTGTTTTGCCTTCACCAGACTCAACGATAAACGATGTTCCGCGCACACCCGCGATCGCGGTTGGAGTTACGACTGAAAAGTTGTCTTGTTTTTGTGCTTTGTTGACTTTGGCGAAGACTTTTCCTGAGACCAGAGCAATCTGTGTGTCGGTCGATCCGTTTCCGTCTGAGAAAGCTTTGAAAAATCAATTTGAGATTTAGGAGAGATTCGAACACTGGACCCGTCAGGGAACTGGATGTCTACTTTTCCGTTGTCTCCTGTAACGATGTTATCACCCGTTTTCAGAGAAGTTCCAAGCTGAGCTTTTTCTTCCGTTTGGTCAGCATGGCGAACTTTTGAGTCACCGACGGCAAAAACGACGACTGCGGAAAGACCTTCTGGGCCTTTTTCGACGGTAGAAACATCCGATTCTGGTTTTTTGCAAAATTGTAGGGAAAGCATGGAAAGAGCGATGATCGTAATTTTAAGTTTCATGGGGGATGCCTGTAGTCTTAGATTTGTCCTTTTGTACTTACTACAATCGGTAGCATTCTTCTTTGCAAACAGAGCGAATTTTTTAGCAAAAACGAATGATTCTGTAAAAATCTCTCAGATTAGAGAAAAGAGCAACTGAATTTTTGCTTTTTGAAGTAGCCAAACGGGTCTATTTTGTAGCAAATTGCAAGGAACCCCATGACTGAATCCACAGCCCTCCTCCAAAGACCTCCTTCTAGCCTGGAACTCTTGGAAGAGATGGAAAGAGACTACAAAGACCTACCCCTGGAGGCTATACTTAAGCAAGACATACTCAGGCAAGGCATCCATTTTCTAAAAGAGTCCTTCTCCATTGGAAAACCCTACAAAAGCAAAGACTACTTTATCTTTTCCTTTGACCATATCCCACTCAAAGATCTGCAGGATGGTGCTGACACCCTCGCTCCGGAGGAAATCCGCATTTCGGGTGGTCATTTCCAATTGAAAGACACTGTGATCAGCACTCGAAACAACCCCCACTCTCCATACAAAATGACGTTAGTCGACGGAAAGCCAACACTTAAACTGGGTGAGACTTCCGTAGGAACAGCAGAATACCCACCCATTCCTAGTTGGTACCGTCACAAAACAGCATCTGGAAAATTACCGGGTGAAGTGGCTCCTGTAATCGAATGGGGCTACTTAATTTATCTAACCGTGTTCAGAAATTGCCAATACTTTGGCAAAGACGAAGAATGTGCGTTTTGCGATATCAATCACAACTACCGCCAACAAAAAGGTGCTGGTAGACCTTATACGGGTGTTAAAGACTTAGAAGACATACTCGAAGTTTTTTCTTGGATCGATGCCGAAGACCAAATAGCAAAGGTCTATACGATCACTGGCGGTTCTGTTCTCACCAACCTAAAGAAAAAGTCCGAAGTCGATTTTTATTTGCAATACCCAGAGGCTATCGAATCCAGATTTCCAGGAAGGTGGATGGGTAAGCTCGTGGCTCAAGCCTTTGAAAAAGAAGACTGCCAAAAGTTCAAAGATGTCGGAGTTAAAATCTACCACCCCAATTACGAAGTCTGGGACAAAGCTCTTTTTGAAAAAATCTGCCCTGGAAAAACAAGTTGGATTGGTAGGGACAACTGGATCCGACGAGTTGTCGATTCTGCCGAGGTGTTTGGTCCTGAACATGTGATCCCAAATTTCGTAGGTGGAGTTGAGCTCTCCGTTCCTTATGGCTTTGCAACCGTAAAAGAAGCCATTCAGTCGACCAAGGAAGGTTTGGATTTTTTCATGTCAAAAGGGATTGTACCTCGGTTTACAGCTTGGTGCCCCGAGCCCTTTACCACCTTAGGCCAACAAGCGGGACCTCCTTTGGTTTACTTTTGTGAGTTGTTACGTGCTTGGAAAGAAACCTTTGAATTGTACAATTTGCCAGTGCCACCTGGTTATGGAGAACCAGGAGTTGGAAAAGCTGTGTTTTCTGTTTCAGCTTTTATGGATGTGATTGGCTACAAAGGAAGAAGTTAATTTTCCCTAAACTAAACCTATTTGCTTTTCTTTTCCTTTGTTTGGCAACAATCGGTTGTTCTGAGACAAACTATGTCCAAGCAAAACTAGAGAAAGGAGTTTTAGACTTACGAACCTTGCCCTTTGATGAAAACCATCGAATTGAGTTAGATGGTGAATGGAAGTTCTTCTACGAAAAATTTTTAAATCCAGCCTTAAGTGATACTCTTTCCATGGAGCCAGATACTTATATCAATGTCCCTGAATCTTGGCAGGGCAAAGAAATCTCTGGGCGGATTTTACCCCGAAGTGGTTATGCGACCTTTCAGATGCACTTGTTTCTCTCAGAGGAGGCAAGGCAAGAAGAATGGCGGATTCTAATTCCAGACATTGCCTCAAGCTACAGGTTCTATATCGATGGAGTTTTGGTAAGTCAGATGGGGGAGCCTTCCAGTGATCCTGCTTTGGACGAAAGTAAAATAAAGCGAAGGCTCATTACATTCTCCCCGAAACGAGAGAGAACCGAATTTCTGTTTCATATTTCCAATTACGAAAACAATTTTGGTGGATTTTGGGAGATTCCAGTTCTCGCCCCAAAAGGAATTTTGGAAAGAGACAATGTCATTGGGACTGCGAGAGAGTTGTTTCTCTTAGGTGCTCTTTTGATTATGGGACTTTACCATTTTGGGCTTTTTTACTTTCGACAAAAAGAAAAACCGATTCTTTTCTTTGCTACATTTTGTCTTTTGATTGGAATCCGAGTGGGGCTAACGGGGAGTAGGTACTTTTTAGAAGTATATCCCAATTTTCCTTGGGGCATGGCATTTCGCTTAGAATTTGCCTCTTATTACTTTGCAACGACTTCCTTTTTACTCTTTATCCATTATTTGTTTCACGAAGATTCAAACAAACGAATTGTCAAGTTGCTAGTTTTTTTGACGATCCCTTTCTATTTTAGCTTATTGTTCCCTACTTCGTACTACACCTATTTGGTTTTTGGTTACCAAGCTTTGTCTTTTGCCATCATCGTATACTCTCTCTATTTGAATGGCAAAGCAATTAAGAACAAAAGAGAAAACGCTTACTTGTTTCTATTTGGAGTTGGAATTCTAGCCTCCGGAGTGGCTTACGATATTATCCAACATTCATCCAACTTGAGGGCCCTAAGTTTAACACCATACGCACTACTCTGCTTTATCTTTACGCAAGCCCTTATTCTATCCAATCGAATTGCAAACGCCTTTTCCAATTCTGAACATTTAACAGATAGTTTGAGGATTTCAAATGAGTCTTTGACCGCACTCACCGAAAGCCTTGAAACAAAAGTAGAGGAGCGCACAAGCGAACTAAACAAGACTTTGCAAAGATTAAAAAAAGATTTAACTATTGCGAAGCGGATCCAATCCAAAATCCTACCAGACCCCAGCTTGGAATTTCCAGAGCTCAAAGTTTCGGTCTATTTTTTTCCAAGAGACGAAGTCGGCGGAGATTTTTATGATTACTTCTTGGTGCAAGAAGGCGTCATTCGACTCTTTTTAGCAGATGCCACAGGACATGGAATCCAAGCCGGGCTCTATACCATGGCAATCAAATCCGAATATGAATCCATAAAGAGAATTCTAACTAAGACAGATGATCTTTTGAAACATTTGAATACAAAGATTCAGACCAAATTTATGGGCTTAAAAATGGTTTTTTCATGCATAGTGATCGATTTAGATCTCAACAAAGGAAAGCTATACTACAGTTCCGCTGGCCATCTAAAACAAGTTTTCTTTCACAACGGAAAACCTCTAGCATTAGAGAGATCGGGAAACATAATTGGACTTAAGCGAATCCAGGAATTTGGACACCAAGAGCTAGATTTTACTCCTGGAGATCGCATTTATCTCTATACAGACGGGATCAGCGAACAAAAGAATGAACAGCGCGTAGAATACGGAGAAGATCGGATTTTATCAGTCCTGCAAGCGAACTTAGACGAATCTCTTGAAAAATCAGTTGGCCATCTCATTGGAGATTTGGGCGAGTTCCAGGGAAATGCCGACCAAGAAGATGATGAGTCCCTTTTGGCTGTGGAATGGAAAAAACAACCTGAGTAAACCTTAGCTTTGAGCTAAAGATTCTTCTCTATTTGACAAAAATCGAACCATGAAAAAGCTAGTTGTATCCAAGGCCCTGTAGCTCAGTCGGTAGAGCAGAGGACTGAAAATCCTCGTGTCGGCAGTTCGATTCTGTCCGGGGCCAAGGATAAACCTCTTTACTTCCCTGCTTCTTTTTTCCTTTCTTCTCCCATTGTCCAAAGTCCTAAAAATTCATTGTCTTCCACTTTTTTACAAAGTTCAGGCTTGTAGAGTTTTTTGACAGGAGGCTTAGGGTAGATATGGATTTCATCGTTGTCTGGAATGAAAGTTAACATGCGCAAAATGGTATCTTCCCCTTCGATTTCATACATGGTGTAGGACATCCCTTTCGACGGAATGATTTGTGAAGTTTCGAGATATTTCATATAGGATTTGTCTCCTATGCCAAAATCCCACGGGGAGAAAACTTTTCATCCTTTGTTTTGGAAAGTTTCAGCTGAATATGAGTAAAATTTGATTCGCCGTTTAACGGATTAAATATTATGGACTGCTTTGGCTTTTTCAAATTCAAGAACGGCTTCCCCGACGACGACCAGATCTAGAACATCTACAACTGCCGCGGCAAGGTATTTCACAGAAAACTAATCTGAGTCCCTCCTTTTTAGCGGGGATGGTTTCTCAAAAAAAAAATTCTAAAGTTTTTTTAAAAACTCAGAAAAAAAACTTGTACTCTTAGCCTAAAATTATGCTATAAGCCTTGTGGGCAAAATTCGCAAGGGAATCACAGTGGTAGGCATCACAGGTGCTATTGGAGCGGGGAAGAGTACCGCTCTCGCTCTGTTCAAAGAACTGGGAGCCTTTCCCATTAGTTCTGATGCCATTGCCCGCAGTTTTAGTGATTCCAATTCCCCTATTTTACCAGAACTAAAAGAAATTCTAGGCGACTCCATTCTAGATTCATCTGGAAACGTAGACAGAGCTAAAATCGCCGAAATCATTTTCCAAGACCAAGCAAAACTAAAAGCTCTGGAAGCTTTGATCCACCCAAAAGTTCGACAAAAATTCCTAGATCAAATCGAAGCCCTGCCGAACCAAACCGTTGTCGCATGGGAAGCTCCGCTTCTCTTTGAAACGGATGCTCATACTATCTGTGACCATACCATCTGCATCGGACTAGAAGAAGATGCTTCTTGGAAACGAGTGGAGTCTCGCGGAGGAATGACCGAAGCAGATTTCCGCAATCGATGGAAAGCGCAGATGCCCATATCCGAAAAAGCCAGAAGAGCGAGTTTTGCACTTTGGAACATTGGCACCAAACAAGATTTAAAAGAGAAATTGGAATCATTTTTAAGCGAGAAGAAAATATTCATTAAGGGGATTGTATGAAAGAAAGGTCTTATTTTGTAGTTGGGTTCACCTATCCAAAGATTCTGGTCTGGACATTCACAAATTTATTGGTAATTAGCATTTTCTTTATACTTGGTTTTCATTTGGGAACAAAACAAAGCATTGCAAAACTGCCTGCCCCAAAACAAGAAGTGGTCACTACCCCAGAAGTTGTTAGTTCAGTAGTTCCAGAGGCACAACCGAGCTCAACAAACATAGTTTCTGTGGAACCCATGATTCTAGAAACTTCAACTGCAAAAGACGAAGAAGAAGAAAGAGAGCGTGCCAAAAAAGAAATAGCAATCCCAGTTCAGGAGTTTGCTCTCCAGATTGGATCTTTCTCAAAGCGCGAGAAAGCACAGTCCTTCTTGGAAAAACTAGCAGTGTCCAATCCAAACTTTTTCAAATCCTCTAAAATCGTTCAAAGAAAAGGTAAGTATTCCATCCAAAGCCAAGAGGGCTCAGACAAAGAAACCCTACAAAAAACGCTCTCGCAGTTGAATTTGCCAGATTCAGTAAGAAAACACTCCTCCATCGTTTCAGCTTCCAAAAAATCCTAATTCCTATTGTTCCTTGGCTTGGGCTTTTCCTTCGGGGGAAGCCTTTTTTTTTATCTGTTGGGCTTTTTCACCTAGGACGATACTTAAAAAAGGAAAACCAATTTTCCCACTTCGCTGAACGAAAGAAAAGGAAATCGTATGAAAGAAAGAGTCTTTTATGTAATCAATTTAGATAAACAGAGAATGGGTGTTTTAGCTCTATTCTTTGGAGCCCTGCTCTTTTCTTTCTTTTTCTTAGGTGTTTCCATCGGGAAGGGAAAATCCGAATTTCAAAATGCAGAAAAAATCAGCTTGGCTTCACCTTCGCTAGAAGGTACCGAAGAACCCAGTGCAAAAGATACCACCGAGATGATTCCTCTAGCAGAAGGTCCTCTCAACCCCGTTTCAGATACCACTGAATTGACTGTTAATCGAGAAGAAGAGGAAGTTTCTAAAAAAGTCCAGATCATTGATCTCACGAAATCGGCACAAAACACAAAACGTGAACTTGCCATGCGTAACCAAAGCCCACTGCGAGAGATTCCATTGAGCAAATCCGAACTCAAAAAAGAAGAATCGGTAAAGCCTATCGCCCACAAACAAACAACAGAACCCACTCTGGCAAAAAAATCTAAAACCAATTCGTTTACCTATCAACTTGGTTCTTTCTCAACAAAAACAGCCGCCGAGAGTTTCTCATCCCAGTTGCGAAAGCGAGGAATTGCCAGTAAAATTGTTTCCAAAGGAACTAATTTTGCAGTGATCCTGGGAAAAAGCTCTGATAAGGATAGCCTACGAAAAGTCCTAGATGATTCCAAACTACTCCCGAACGAGAAAGAAAAGGCATTTCTCATTTCCTACCCCCAATCAAAAAACTAGAGCTTAGTTTAGAATTAGCTCCTTGACTCAGAGCCTCTCTCAGCCAGGCTGTCCATATTCCTTTTGCGGGCGTGGCGAAATTGGCAGACGCATCAGATTTAGGTTCTGACGCCAAACGGTGTGGGGGTTCAAGTCCCTCCGCCCGCAGATGAGATTGGGAAAGCGCTCGTCCTGTGATCGACCTCCTGTCTCAATCAGGACCGCTGCGCCATCCTGGCTTCGCTTCCGCGCATTCCCAATCTCATTTGCCCAGTAAT
>JAIXRB010000169.1 GCA_027485405.1 Leptospiraceae bacterium
AATTCATCGCCGCAAAACACATGTCTACCGGGCACACTCAGTAGCTTTTCTAGCCCAAACCCCCAAAGTTTTTCAACAAGGCTTGGTTCCGTATCAAAGAGAATCAAGATTTGCTCTGGCCTAAGGATTTCATTGATTGATTCCCAAAGGCTTGGATTTCCCACACCCAACACCACAACTAGATCTAGGCTATGTAGTTTTGCGGATTCGATGAGGCGGTTCGCCTGGGTTTTGGGGCTGACCTGGGAAGCCATTGCCTTGCCGTTATATGAGACATAATATTCTCCCTCCGCCCGCGACTGTATTATGTCACATAAGGTGGTAGCGAATCCCTTTTGAAAATAATTTCGCAGATAAGGCTTTCTCGCGAAAATTTCAGTGGAAAAGAACTCAGGATTGTGAGACATAAACCATACAGGTTTTATTTATTATGTCTCACAAAGGTGTCAATCGGATATGCATTTAAAAAGTCTGAATATCGTCGGGTTCAAAACCTTTGCACTCGAAACGGATTTGCAGTTCGACCCTGGATTTACAGCGGTCGTAGGACCCAATGGTTCTGGAAAATCCAATATTGTCGATTCTGTTAAATGGGTTTTTGGAGAAAAAAGTGCCAAAGGTCTCCGTGGTGAAAAAATGGACGATGTCATTTTCCATGGCACAGAAAACCGCAGACCCGCTGGCTTTGCAGAGGTAAGCATTCTCTTTGACAATGCCGATCGTTACTTCTCTATTGATTTTCCTTCTGTTAAGATCACACGACGTCTCTACCCGGACGGTGAAAACGAATACTACTTAAATGATGTTCGTTCCGCAAGAAAGGACATTGAAAAAACCCTATTGGATACCGGAATTGGCAAGTCCAGCTATAGCATCTTAGAACAAGGCAGAGTCGATCAGATTCTCAATTCCAAGCCCGAAGAGAGAAGGGCAATCTTTGAAGAGGCGGCTGGAGTCTCAAGGTTCAAATTTGAACGCAAAGAAGCTCTTAAAAAACTAGAAGACACCAAACAAAACCTACTTCGCATCCAAGATATTCTGAATTCAATGCAAAAAGAGTTGGATCTTAAGGAAAAGCAGTCCGAGAAGGCAGAAGCATACTTTAAAATCAAATCTGAATTAGACGAATCAGATAAAAATATTCGATTTCTGAAACTTGTCGATTACAAAACTCGCATGCAAGCCTCTGATTCTGAGCTCAAAGAAATCCGCGAAAAAAACGAATCTTTGTTTGCTTCCATCCAAACGGAAACAAATCTGATCTCCCAAAAAGAATCCGAAAAAGAAAGAAAAGAAAAAGAAGTAGCCGATATCGATAAAAAGCTCTTTGACCATCTTTCCCAGACGCAAATCCAAAAAGAAAAGATTGGAAAAAACAAATCTTTCATTGAAGACTACGAAAACCGAATCCAAGAACTCAGACTTTCTTTAGAAGAAGACCAAAACAAGATCTCTCGGCTCGAATTGGAAAAACAAAACCAAATCCAAGAGATCCAAGAATTGGATGAAAACAAAGCTAGAATCGAAGTAGAAATTGCAAAGAATGCAAACGCCCAAGAAGGATTGCTTTTTTCATTAAAAGAAGAAGAACTCTCGATCCAAACCAAAGAAGAGCGAATCTCTGAGAACGAGAAGCGTCACTTAGAACTTCGGGACGAACAAAAGAGAGTCATTCTAGAATTGATCTCTGACTTAGAAGAAAAAAAGAAAGAATCCATTCTTTCCTCCACAAAACGAGAGTCAGACAAAGAAGAGCTTTTTATTTGGTGGGATTCCGTTGAAAATTCCTTAGTTTCCACACTTTCGCAATTAGAAGGTGGCGATGTTCAAGGTGCTTATCAAACTCTTCAACATTTACAAATCAAGGACCAAAGAGAGCGGTTTCGACAATTTATCGAAAACGAAGACCGATTTAGAAGCATGCTTTTTGCCAAAGACGGAATTCTCTCAAAAAAAGAATCGGTCGACCAAGCAATTGAAGATCTCTTACTCGAAAACGAAAACCTAACTCGAGGCATTCGAAATTCCCAAAATCTTATGTCAGCGTATCGCCATAGTCTCGAAGAAAACCGAAGTAGCACGGTTGATTTGGAAAAGAAAAGTCTAGAGACTCAGGCAAAAAAAGATGTTCTTCTCCAAAAAGTCGAAAGTTTGCTTGCTCGAATGGCAGAGGCAACTTCTCGGATCCAATCGGCTGAAGAGCAAAATGCAACTCTTGTCGCTAAAAAACAGGAACTGGAATTAGAGGTCGTTGAATTAGAAAGACAGATTGAGTCCTCTTACCAAGAGTTTCTGGCTATGAGTAAGATCTTAGAATCTCAAAAATCAGTTTTACAAGGTTTGTTAGAAGAGATACAAACTCTCAAGTCAAACATTACCAAAAACCAAGAAGTGTTTCAGACTCTATTGCCTCTCTTGTCAGAAAAAGAGCGCATTTCGTCTGGGCTAAAGGTGCAAATTGAAGCCATCGTTGAAGATTTGTACAACGACTACTCTTTGACAGATACTGAATTAGAAAGGGAAAAAGCGGAAATCTCCTTTGACCAAAAAGACGAAGAGAGAAAACTGAGAAGCCTAAAATCCGAAATCCAAATGATGGGTTCCATCAACCCACTTGCCATCGAAGAGTTCAAAAACATCAAAGATGTGTTTGAACACAACCTAGCTCAAAAAAACGATATTGAAGAATCAAAGAAGGACATTGAAGAAGTTCTAGCAAAGATCAACGACGAATCCGAAAAGCTCTTCCAAGAAACTTTTGAAAGAATCAAAGAAAACTTCCAAGAGACTTTTTCTACTCTTTTCAACGGGGGAAGGGCGACTCTAGAATTGACGGACAAGGAAGACCAACTCAACGCCGGCGTTGAGATTATGGCAGAACCTCCCGGGAAGCATGTCCAAAACCTAAGGCTATTGTCAGGTGGCGAAAAATCACTCACCGCCATTGCACTTCTGTTTGCCATCTACATGGTAAAGCCTAGTCCATTTTGCTTTTTAGATGAGATCGATGCGGCTTTGGATGAAGCCAACAAACTGAGATTTTGTCAGATTCTGGATCGCTTTAAAGATAAAACACAGTTTATTGTGGTCTCTCACGCGCAGTCCACCATCTCAAGGGCGAATGCAATCTTTGGGGTAACAAACGAAGAACCAGGTGTTTCTAAACTGATTTCTCTCCGCTTGGACGAAGCAAAGGAGTTCTCAAAGAAAAGCCAATTTGTAGAAAAGAGCGACTCCGCCGAAGAAAACTCTGACGAAGCCGCCGTCGCGGTTTAAAGAGCGATAGTCGTTATTTCTTGCCGGTCTGCATTTGCGCCACAATGCAATCGCTGAAAGTTTTGCAAGTGGCACCGCTTGTAGTTAAGCAACCAGCTATCTGATTGTAATACTTCGGTTTGTTGCAATTGAAGTTACAACCCTTTCGGAGCATATCTTTTTGCTCTTGGGTGGCGTTTGGGTTCACCTGAACTGTGCAATTGTAGTATTTGTCGCAAGCCTCTTTGCATTTTGGAAACTCTTGGGACTCTAGGCCAAAGAAAGCTGTCAGAGTGAAGCTAATTAGGAAAAGAGATTTTTTGATGCTCATACGGTTTAGACTCCTGGATAGGGAAGTATAGGCAGGGGTTTGTGCTGATTTCAGGACAAATGGTAGCGAAGACGGGAGTCGAACCCGTGACCTCAGGGTTATGAATCCTGTGCTCTAACCATCTGAGCTACCTCGCCAGTTGCCCTTTTGTTCTATAGGTCAGTTTTTTTGGAGAATTGGAGTAGTAAAGAAAAAAGAAAGGAAAGGAAAAGCAGGAGAATAGTCTCCCTTGGCCCTAGCTAAATCTGCTACTGCCAAAGGAGTGTTTTTACATCTACTCTATTAGCAAGAGTAAGTTGTGATAAACTCGTATGGGTGAGGTCGTCCTTCCCAAGGCCAAATTTCTGTTTCAAACTTGTAGTGCTGATAGGTTTGGATAAACTCTTCTGTCATCACGTCGCCTTGTTTGAAAACTTCTTTGTTTGAAAGCATCTCTTCCATGGCCTCTCTCAAAGTATGTGGCATTTGGCGGATTCCTTTTTCTCGGATCTCATCCAAAGACAACTCAAAAAGATCTTCGTTGCGAGGAGGACCTGGATCCACTTTTTCTTTGATTCCAGTGAGTCCCGCAAGAAGCATAGAAGCGAAAGCCAAATAAGGATTCGCAGTGGAGTCTGGGAATCGGAATTCGACTCGTTTTGCTTTCTCTCCGTTTACGAAAGGAATTCGGCAAGAAGCGGATCTGTTCTGAGCTGAGTAAGCCAATATAGAAGGAGCTTCAAATCCAGGGATCAGCCTTTTGTAAGAGTTGGTAGATGCGTTTGTAAACGCCGCACAAGCTCTCGCATACTTAAGCACTCCACCTACATACTGGAAGGCGAGGTCGGAAAGACCTTCGTATTTGTCACCAGCAAACAGGTTTTTGCCGTCTTTCCAAAGGGATTGGTGAACGTGCATTCCGTTTCCATTGTCTCCAAAAAGTGGCTTTGGCATAAAAGTAGCTGTCTTTCCATGCTTATGAGCTACCATTTTAACCACGTATTTTAACTTTTGAACGTTGTCTGCCGCCTCGATTAGAGTGCCGAACTTAACACCGATCTCACCTTGGGCTTGTGCCACTTCGTGGTGAACCACAAAAGTTTCCATGCCAATTGCTTGGAGAGTTTTGACGAATTCTGCTCGCAGATCAACTTGTGAATCTACTGGAGCCACTGGGAAATACCCACCTTTTGTTCCTGGACGGTGACCGGAGTTGAAGTTCAGTTTACCAGTGCTAGTAGTGCCTGGGATTTCTGAATGAGAGTTCCAAATACCTTCATTTGAATCCAATTCATAGTATTGGCAGTTGATCTCGTCTCTTACTTTTAAGCTGTCAAAAACAAAGAATTCGTTTTCTGGACCAAAGTAAGCTGTGTCGGCTATGCCAACTTTTTTCATATGCTCAAGAGCTTTTTTGGCAATGGAGCGAGGGCATTTTTCGTAGTACTGTTTTTTGTAGATATCCCAAACATCACAGAACATAACTAATGTTTTGTCAGCAGTGAAAGGGTCTAGAAATGAAGTTGAAATCTCTGGGTGAAGCTGCATGTCCGAGGCATTGATTGGTTGCCATCGTGCGATAGAGGACCCGTCGAAAGGGATGCCTTTGAATGTGTCTTCGTTTACCGAATCGACATAGTAGGAAACGTGGTGCCAAAGACCTTTAATATCTGTGAAACGGAAGTCAAAAAAGACGACTCCGTTCTTTTTGGCATAATCGATTACTTCTTTGCCTGAAGTAAACTTTGGGGTAGCAAACTGCATTGTGTTCTCCTTAATTCAGAGGTTGGTTCTGATTCTATTCTGTTTTGCCCTGGAAAAGGTGCAAGATTTATACCATTTCAAATTGCTAGAAAAAGTAGCACCCAAAGACAAACAATTTTGTACTCAAAATAAGCAAAATCGGAGGTTTGTACGCAATAGGTCTCTTGAAAAAACGTTATGGTTTCTTTTTGACCAAAAAAAGTCGCTCGAAGGAATTGCCCACTTCTTCCCAACCTTTCTTGAATCTGTCTTGGATTTCTTTCCATTCGTTCAATCCAGACTTTAGAGTCTCAGCTGTTTTGTTGTATTGGTTTTCGAGTTGGATGAGTTTAGCTTCGACTTCATCTAAAATTTTCTTGGATTTGGTCTTGTCTTCTTCTGAGCCAAAGTTTCCAAATTCGTAATCTACAATGTCTTCTTTGACACTGCCCTTGGTAAGCAAATGGAGTTCGACTTGGAGGTATTTTTCGACCAAGGCAAATCGACCTTCTTTTTCGAGTCTACGGATACTAACAGAAAGAGTAGTGGAATTCAAAAACCGCAAAGGCCTATGTTTGGATGCTCTTTCCACTAAATCATGGTCTTCGGCAAGTTTGATGGATTCGTCAAAGCCACCAATTCTATCAAACAATCGCTTGGTGATGAAGATGCAAAAGCCAGCGGCTCGGGGATTGAAGTTTTGGTTGAGTTTTACATGTAGGTTTGCAATGCGAAACATAACCTTGTCTAGTTGAAGATCGGATTGGGGTGTGAATTCACAGGTAGCCAAGTCCAGAAATCGTTCTTGGATTTCGCCATATGCCTTTTCTAGAAAATCAGGGGGAAGGCAGACGTCTGAATCGAAGAAGAAAAGGAATTCGCCCTTGGCAACGGCGGCGCCTTTGTTTCTACCTACTCCTGGCATGCCCCCAGGGACAATCTGTGCGCCGTAGTTTTTAGCGACTTCGATGGTTTTGTCTTTGGAGCCAGCATCGGCGACAATGATTTCAAAATCTGTAAAAGATTGGTTGCGAATGCTTTCTAATAAAACAGGGAGGAACTTTTCTTCGTTTAACGCGGGAATTACAATACTGATTTTTGGCACAAAGCTAAAATAGCGGATTGATTCTAATTAGTGCAAGTCTTATTCTAGTTGGAAAGAATTGTCGCGACAAAGCTTGGCATACCAATGGGCACTTTGCTTAGGGAGTCGGGGTCTTTTTGGATCTGAATGGTCTACATAGACAATCCCGAATCGTTTTTCATAGCCTTCGTGCCATTCAAAATTGTCGAGAAAGGACCAGACGAAGTAGCCTTTTACATCACTGCCTGCGACCATTGCTCGGTTCAATTCGAGGAGGTATCTTTGCAAATAATGGATGCGCCTAGGGTCAGATACTTGGTTGTTTTCCAATTCGTCGGGCAAACTAATCCCATTTTCTGTAATGTAAACTGTTGGGTTGTCATAGTCCTCGCGAATCCATCGCAATAGTTCTGAAAATCCAGTTGGATAGACCTCCCAGCCCATAGAAGTGAATTCGACCGCAGGATACTTGGGCGTAACTGGAAAAAAGGAATAAATAGGGAAGGGCAGATAACGCACTATCATGCGAGAGTAGTGGTTTACTCCCAGAAAATCTGTTTTTTGAGTGATGAGTTTCCAATCTTCTGGGAACATATTCTTTTTGTTTTGTGATAAAACTAGACTTTCGATTTCCTTTGGGTAGTGTCCTTTGAAAATAGGGTCCATCCAAAGTTGGTTCATAATCGCATGTGCCCGTTTGGTTGCCTTAGACTCTTTAGACCTGGAGTCCGAATAGACTGGGGTGAGAGCATTTGTAATTCCAGCCACCGAACCTGGGACATTGGTTCGAATCACTGACATGCTTCGTCCATGGGCGAGCAGGAGATTGTGCGCCACTCGAAAACTAGAGAATGGACGGATATTACCCGGTGCGTGTGCTCCTAAAACATAGCCCGCCACCATGATGATCCAGGGTTCGTTGAGAGTGATCCAATGTTTGACCCGGTCACCTAGTTTTCGTGTAACGATATCGGAGTAGTATTCAAAGGCAAATGTAGTCTCTCGGTTTAGCCAGCCCCCTTTGTTTTCTAAGGCTTGGGGAAGGTCCCAGTGGTACAACGTGACAAAAGGAAGAATGTTCTTAGCCAGTAGCTCATCCACCAAACGATCATAGAATGCGAGCCCAGCATCATTTACCTTGCCAGTGCCCTCGGGCAAAACCCTGGACCATGCGATGGAAAAGCGATAGGAGGCGATGGATAGGCTTTGCATAAGAGCCACATCTTCTTTCCAGTGTGCGAAGTGGTCACAGGCGACGTTTCCATTTTCGTTTCTTTTGATTTTGCCGGATTTTTGGGTAAAAGTGTCCCAGGTGGATGCTCCCTTTCCTTCCGCATTGTAACCACCTTCGATTTGATAAGCGGAGGTGGCTGTGCCCCAAAGGAAGTCTTTCGGAAATTGAACTTGGATCATAAAATTGCTTGGTTCCTTCCAGGTAGAGGTATGGGAACTAGCTGTCGTTTCTTTTTTTTGGTTTGTCAGACGATCGCTCTTTTCGAAAATCAGGTGGGACTGACGGGGCGAAGCTATACCTAAATCATTTTTTTAATTGTTTTTTTAATCAGCCCCATATCCACTATACCCATGACTAGTATTTTCTTGAAGCTCGAGATACGAGACGGTAAAAAAGTGATTGAGGCCACTTTCGCTTTTGATTCTGAAATCATTCGATTTTTGAAAGGGGAGGGTTGGCGATGGGAACCTGCCAAAAAAGTTTGGTGGATCCCATACCAAACCGAAAAGCAAAAGGCGCTTGAACATTCCTTTGCGGAGAGAACTCAGCTTTCCCTTGAGCTAACCATCGTAGATTTGAAACGAGATCTAATTCTTCGGAATTATAGTCGAAAGACGATAAAAACCTATCTTGGTCAAATCAAACTTTTCTTTGCCTGGGTCTCAACAAATCGAAATTCAAATGACCCGTTTTTATACCGAACAGTTTCGGATCCCGATGTCATTCAGTATTTGGATTATTCGTTAACGATCAAAAAGTTATCCTTTGCCTCTATTCGTAGCATTCTTCAGGCTTTGCGCTTTTTTTGGCGAGAGGTCCTTAAGAGTCCTTTTCCCAAAAAAGTCAAATATCCTAGAAAAGAAGAGCACCTGCCCGATATTTTGAGCAAGGGTGAAATAATGCGTATGGTGGCAGTCTTGCCGAATCCTAAGCATAAGTTGATCCTTTTACTTGCTTATTCTACTGGGATGCGCCTCAGTGAAATTGTTAGCCTCAAAATGAAAGACATAGATCCAGAACGGGAAGTCATCCATGTTAGGATGGGTAAGGGGAAAAAAGATAGAATTGTTCCCCTTTCTAAAACGTTTCTAAAAATTTGGAAAGAGCATTCAGATTTCATTCTGAGAGCAAACAATCCTTACATTTTTCCGGGCCAGTATCCCAACACCCATTTGTCCAGCCGAACGGCTCAGAAAATCTTTGAAAATGCAAAAAAAACATCTCAATTGCAAAAAGAAGTTAGTTTTCATTCCTTGCGGCATGCGTTTGCTACACATTTGCTCGAAGCAGGGACTGGAATCCGTCATATCCAAATGCTACTCGGTCATGCCAATCTGCGAACAACCGAGCGATACGCGAGGCTTTCCCGTATAGAAATCCTAAAGGTACCCAGCCCCTTGGATCTGGACTAAGGGAATACCTACGCTAAACCGGCTACTTTCTGTTGCAAAAGCGAAAGTAATTGACGGCAATCCATCGCCGGAAGGATTATAACCCGCAATACAGGAAAACGCAGTTTTTGGGTCTTTTTAGGAAATACATAGAGATAGAGTTATACGCCATTACATAACTGTATTCACGAAAACATAAAATTAATTTCTATAAAGGAATAAAAATGAAGAATGACTTAGTAAACAGTAAGTTTAAAGAATATATTGCTTCCTTAAAAGGATGTGACGGCGGAAATATACAAAGTAAGATTTGGTTTTGCGGAATTGAATGGGGAGATACTATAGATTTAAGTTTTGATCCTGGCTATTCATTTATAAAAATTGAAGGTTTTGATTACATTCCGTACTTTGATACTGAAGTTTATATAAAATATCCATTAATGCTAAATTCAAAGGTAAACCTTAAAATTTCTAAGATAATGAGTTTTCTAAGATCCAAGGTATTGGATCTTAATATTGCAAAAAAGTATTTACGGGATGATTTTTGTCGATTAGAAGGCGACATGTTTAAACTAAATCTTTTTCCTTTACCTTTCCCTTACGACAGTGACACTCTTTGGAATATCGATATTTTTGAGAAAACTGGGATTCCCACTAAAGAAATCTATCGGGTAGAATGTATCCAAAATAGATTTCCGATTTTTCAAAATGCAGTTACTAAATTTAAGCCTGCATTGGTAATATGCTTCGGATCTAGTTATAGGAATTATTATATTCAAGCGTTTTCTGAATTAGATAATATTTTTAAAAATAATAAAAACATTAAACTTGGTTCTGGCAAGAACATAGAAATCATTGAAGGTCAAACAACTCTAGTAATTGCTCCGTTTTTTGGTGGTCCTAAAGGATTAAACTCTGATCAGGACATAGTAGAAATATCAAAAATCGTGTCTAATTATCTAAAAATGTAACGGCGTATAACTGCGGCTGACACGCTCCGCTCTCCCCCACCTCTAGAGAGGTGAGGGATCGCTCGGCCTAAAGGCACATTGTCCTCCGTCACGCTTCTTGCTCCGCAAGAAGGCGCGCCGACGCTAACGTCTCTGCGAGACTCAGCTACGGACAACGTCGTGTAGCCTAG
>JAIXRB010000042.1 GCA_027485405.1 Leptospiraceae bacterium
ATTGCTTCCGATACTAATGTTCGCGATACAACCCGAGGAGTTAACAGAATAGATAACTTCCAATTCTTGGCAGTTACCAATACATTCACAAGCCGTCAAATCATGAATAATGTGCTAGGTGGTGATCATGCTATTCAATTTGGAAGTATGGCGAGACCTCATAAACTAGAATGGAATCTTGGATACTCTATAGCCACTAGGGAAGAACCAAATCTTACAACTCAAGTTTGGAGAAGGCAAGAACCGCCACAAGCAACTACTCCCTACACAAGATTGGGCAATAACCCGGATGGCTCTCGATTCTTCTCTGACTCGAACGATACAGTCAAACAAGCCAGTTTAAAATATGAAATCCCTTTCGAACAGTGGGATGGATTGAAATCTACGATGAAACTAGGGGTTTTGAACATTGACCGATTTAAAGACTTTAGATTTCGAGAGTTTAATCAAAGGTCTCAAGTGGGCGTTGGTAGCCGACCAGGGGATTTTTGGCCAGTTCCAGGGGAATTAACTTTCAATCCTACTGAATATGCGATAGCAAACCCTCAGAATAACAACCTAACAAACAGAGTTTTTTTTGAAAGACAAGTTGAGCCAAACGCTTATGATGCGATGCAAAGGCTAAGGGCTCAATTCGTTCAATTTGATATGCCCCTTGTTAATAAGTTCAGGTTTGTTGGTGGAGCGAGGTATGAAGACAGCTACCAAAAAGTTAAGACTTTTGTATTGAAAGACCAATTGTCTGGATCAAACCTAGATTATGGCTGTCGCGTAGAAAATGAACAAGTTAGATTGGCTTTAGTAAACAACAGAACTTGCGATGCCAGTAACAACGGTATTGGTGAGTTAGCAAAAAAGGATCTTCTTCCTTCACTGAATTTCGTTTGGGACTTTCATAAAGACATGAACCTTCGGTTTGGATTTACCCAAACTGTCACACGACCTGATTTGAGAGAGCTCTCTCCTTTTGGTTTCACTCCATACTTCGGAGCGGATAGGGTTTTTGGTAATCCGAACTTGAAAAGAACTTACATTCATAACTATGACATTCGTTGGGAATACTACCTGTCACCTTCGGAATATATAGGTGTGGGAGCATTTGTAAAACAACTTTCTTCTCCTATCGAAATGGTAGGATTCCCAATTGCTGGATCAATTTCCAATCGATTTAGTTATACGAATGCAGAGCAGGCGACACTACGCGGACTGGAGTTTGATTACAGAAAGGAGTTTTTGGATCGATTTCGATTCGAAACTAACTTCTTCTTTATAAAGTCTCGCGTGGATGTAATAGATTGGATTACCTTGCAAGCTATTCGTGGAAATTTAGTTGATAGAAATTCCATCGTTGCCCTATTCAACCCGACAACGATTTCCCGTCCACTCCAAGGTCAGTCCGAATTTGTCTACAATGTAAAACTAGATACATTTCTTACGAAGAAAAAGAACCAAACCATAGGGGTTTACTATAACTTTTTTGGAGATCGTATCTATGCTGTAGGAGCCAATGGAACACCTGATGCTATTGAACGTGGTGTGGGTTTAACAGATATTGTTTATTCATACACACATGACGAGCGTTTGGACATCAAAGCCGCGGCAAAGAATATCTTTGATACACGGTTCCGAGTTTTCCAAAGAGACGAAGTAACTGGCGAGGACAGACTTTTTATGGCATACCGAATCGGTTATACTTTAACTCTTGGCGTAACCTATAAATTGTAAAGATTCCCTAAACAAAAAGTTCAATTTTTTGTTTCCTTGCTTCTTTTATCAATTGTTCATCGAAAGAAGCAAGGAACCCGTTTTCTCTTTTGGCAAGATATAAATAAGAACTATCATAGAGACTTAGTTTTGAATCTGGGGCCAATTCGGCTATCAAAATGAAGTCACTTGGCAGAAAAGTGACTCTTTGGATAGGAATCTGAAAATATAGATTTTGAATGATCATTCTCTGCTTTTCGGAAATTCTTTTTCGCTTTACACCCGATTGCAAAGCATTTAGGATCTCAAAATCTAACAAAGTAGAAGAAATACAATTGTAAGAATTTAAGTTTAAAGAGACTTCCGCATCTCTGTTAGTTTCATTTGGGAATAAAAAAGAAAGTAAAAATGATGCATCTATTACCAAGCATTTCATTTTAATATTTTCTACCGTCATCAATTAGAGATCGAATAGAAACTTTTTCTTTGTTTTTGTTTCTGATTTTTTTCGCAAAATTCAAAAATAAGTCCCACTCTGTAGATGAAACAGAATCTAAGGGAACAAGTTTGGCAATGGGCTTTCCGTGATTGGTAATTACGAATTCTTGCCCCTTTTCGGCTTCCCTTAGCAACGATGAAAGTTTGGTTTTGGCCTCAAAGGAAGAAATTGCTTTTTGTTCCATACTTTAAATTTAAACTAGTTTATAGCTAAATCAACTAGTTTATTTTTGGGTTCAAGAAGAATTCAAATCTGAAGTTTGGTTTTGCACTCTACTGCAGATTTGTCATGTAAAAAATGCAGTCAGGTGCAGAATTTACATGAGTAGATTTGGTTAGAATTTGATTTTAAAGGACCTAATCTGAGCCGTTCAGCAATCGCCCCAGTTGAGGGAATGCCTCGTCTCTGGCCAGAATCCATACCACATCTCCCCCTTTGAGTTGAGTGTTTCCGGAAGGAATGAGAAACTGATCTCCCCTAGCCACCAAAAGCACTTGGGTTTCGGGGGGAAGGGCAATAGAATACAAAGGTTTGTCATTTATAGGCGATTGGTAGGGAACAATCATCTCTTGCAGACTCATGTCTGGAATTTCCAAGTTATCAAAGTCAGTTGGACGATAGAGAAACTTCTTTTCCTTTTCCAAAAGTCCAAGCCATTTGGCAATCATAGAGATCGTAGAGCCTTGCAAAAGTAGGGAAACCAAAACAACGAAGAAGACAATATGAAACAATATATCTGCATTTGGAATTCCAGCCGCAACAGGAAAGGTAGCTAGAATGATAGGGGAGGCCCCTCTAAGACCTACCCAAGAGATAAAATGCCTCTCTTTCCAAGAAACACTAGTTCCAATAAGAGACAGGAACACAGCTACAGGCCTTGCCACCAAACATAAAATAAATGCAATGCTAAGACCTGGCCACCAGATTTCGTTTAGTTTGCTTGGGAAAACCAACAATCCAAAGCAAAGAAACATTCCAATTTGAAGAATCCATACAAATCCATTTAAGAACCGCAAGATGGATTTTTTATGAATGAATTTTTCTTTTCCAATGATAAATCCTGCGGCATAGACAGCTAAAAAGCCACTCCCTTCTAAAAGTGTAGAGGCTCCGTAAACAAAGGGAACAGAGGCTGTTACGTAGACTAAATACAATCCATCATAGCCCAGCTTGATTCGATTCATGATAAAAAGCAAAATTTTTCCTAAAACGAACCCCACCCCCAAACCCACAAATACTTGTAAGAGGAAAAAAACAAAAAAATGAGAGAAATTGGGAGTGTTTCCTTGGGCGATTAAGTTTAAGAATACCACTGTTAAAAGAGTTCCAACGGCATCGTTAGAACCAGACTCAAATTCAATGATCTTTTTTAAATGCGGTGCAAGATCAGCACCTCCCGTTTTGAAAATATTAAAAACGCTGGCGGCATCTGTTGCAGAAATGATGGAAGCGAGTAAAAAGCTTTCTAAAAAACCCAATACCGGCAAAAACCAGTGGATCAAATATCCAAGGATGATAGCTGTAAAAATGGTTCCAAGCAAAGAGAGTCGAATGCCAACCGAAAGGTGGGCTTTGATAGAGGTCCAATCGCTTTCGAGTCCACCTAAAAACAAAATAAAACAGAGTGAAAAGATCCCTACTGATTGAGCCAGCTTATAGTCAGAAAAGGCAATGCCCCCAATTCCATCACTTCCGGCTAACATTCCGAATACTAGAAAGATAAAAAGAATGGGAAAACCAAAGCGAAAGAAAAGCCGACTGGACAATATGGAAAAGAGAATTAAGAAAGAGAAAATGAAAAGTTGAAATGTAAAAGTATCTGACATGGTAGCCAGCTTACTTTTTTTGGTTTAGGATTTCTAAGGCTTTTGCTTTTAGCAATGGATGGACTCTAAAGTCCTCAGGGGTAACTGGTTTGGATGGTGTTTCTTCGTTCGCGACAAAAAAAGTTCGCTTATCTATTTCCGAATTTTTTTTTGCAGGTCGCTCAGGCAAAGCAATTGGCTTCATCTTGTCCTTGCCTAGCCATTCGGAAAGCGCCATCACCATCCTCTGGAAGATCTCATCTACTTTGTCTTGTCGCCCAGCCTTCTTGTAGTAGCCGTAGGCAAGCATGGGTAGCTTTTTATCATACATAAAGTGGTCTCCCAAACGAGTCAGCCCATCTTGGTATCCTGTTTGTAGGAAGATTTCCCGAGCCTTTCGGATATTGCCTTCGTTAAAGGCTTTATTTCCTTCTCGGATCAGGAGCACTTTATTTTTTGAATCCACAATCTTGTTATCGTGTGAAACCCTGGTTTTTACAACTGATTTTTGTCTAATCAGAGGAGAATTGCCGATATGCCAGCTTTAGAAGTAGGGAAAAAAGTCCCCAATCTCAACGCACTCACAACCAAAGAAAAAACTGTAAAACTCGCCGACCTAGTGGGAAAGAATGGAATGATTGTTTATTTTTATCCAAAAGATATGACCCCAGGCTGTACAACTGAGGCATGTGACTTTCGAGACAACTTCGCCCGCCTAAAAAAGTTAGGTTATTCTATCGTTGGAGTTTCAAAGGATAGTGCTAAATCTCATCAAAAATTCACTGAAAAAGAAGAGTTGAACTTTGAACTATTAGCGGATGAATCGAAAGAGATTTGTGAGGCGTTCGGAGTCTGGAAAGAAAAAGTCTTTATGGGAAAGAAGGGCATGGGGATCGTTCGCACTACTTTTATTTTAAACTCGGATTTGAAAATTCTCAAAATTTATAACAATGTTAAGGCAAAAGGCCATGTAGATCAAATTATATTAGATCTTGAGGAAATGAAATAATCTATGAAAATCGAATCAACTACCTTCCAGTTTTCAGTCGGTTCCTTGAGTGGGCACCAACACTACACCTTGCATCTGTTGTTCCAAGAAGAAGCCAAAGAAATCTTTGGAAAGAAATTTCCCTTCCAGCTGGAATCAAAAGTATTTAGCGGTGAGTTCGGACAGGAATTTCGAGACGAGCCAGCTAAGGAAATTTACCTGGGATTAGGTGACAAGGAGAAATTCAATTTTTGGAAACTGGTACATACTTTCATAAAACTGGGAACAAAATTCAGCAAACTCAATGATGTTGGCCTGCAAATCCAAATTGGGAAAGACCTAGTTAAAATGGTAACACCCGAAGCTATCACCTACCAGTTGAGTACTGCACTTGCCATTGGAGCTTTCCCAATCAACTCATTGAATACTAAAAAGAAAGACAAATTGTCCAAAGCTAAAATTGCCTTTCACTTTGA
>JAIXRB010000076.1 GCA_027485405.1 Leptospiraceae bacterium
AGCCGAGTATTGTTCTTCCCAAGGCCGTGAATTTTCAGCTAAGAGTCAGATACCATCCAACTCAATTGGAAACCAGTAAAGTTTCCAATTTCTGAAGTAGCAATTTTCTATCGATGGGCTTGGACAAATATCGAACGATTTGTATAAACTCCGACTGATATCTGGTTGGTTAGTTCCTCGTATCTATTTCTGCTTTCGGAAATCAATTGTTCGAGTTTTTTTCTTTCTGTGATTTTGCGCTCAAAAACAGTGAATCGGCATCTTGGCAACATTTTTAAATCAATTACTTACCTGGGCAAGCAATATGAGTGACTTCCGTTCCTTTTACAATTCCTAAACCTTTGATGTTTCTATGGACTGCATTGTCTTCACAGCAATTTTTCCCGTCAAGCGCTCGGACCGTGCAAAGCTCGAAAGCCTCTTGGGGCGAGGATGCTTGGACATTCAATTTGCAGGTAGTTCCCGTTGCCTTTGGAAGAGCGGGAGGCCAATTGTCTTTGATCCTTCCGCAGTTGTAATCGTCCGAATATACTGAAACGGAAGTAAGCGAAAGGAGTGTCACTAAACCAATGGAAAGAAAGTTTTTTAGATTTTTCATAGGAGTGAATAGGAATCGATTCAAAAGCTCTGTCAAGGGAAATACTTTGCAGTGAACACTTTGTTCAAGGACCCTGATGGAAACGTGATTTGCTTGATCGAGAATTCTTAAGCATTCCTTCCTAAGTAAGATATTGTATTTTTCAGCCAATACTGATTTTCCAACTTTAAGGAAATTAGGAAACGCGCTAAAACCTTAAAGAGCAATTGCCTGTATTTGGTTGGTTGTCTTAAATTCGGCCTAAGTTGCTTTTTCCCAAGTAAAGGATTGATGTAACAAAAAAAACTTGCAATACTTTTTATCTGCCTATCAAACTATGCGTATAAAACATTTTTTCGTATAAATGCTAGGTAAAGTATGCAAATCGACCATAAAGCTCCAATCGAAACTATCTTGACAGTCATTGGAAAAAATCTCGAAATCAAAAGAATCAGAGGGAATAATGAAAAAAAGGAAATTGCAAGGCTCACGGGCTTAAACAGAAATACTGTCTCTGCCGCACTGAGAGGTGAGGATATTCGAATCTCTACACTCATTCGTATCAGCCGAGTTTTACAATCCAGCGACTGGCTGATTCCGCTTTTGACAGAACCTATGCCTTCCCCATTAGAAATTCTTTCAAAAAGTAGGAAGCGAAGGAGCAAAATGGAGAAGGAAATTATTCAAACTCCCAAACCTCAAGTGATGGGAATTCAGAAGAAAAAACGATGATAGCTATTGCAGTAAAACTCTGGGGAAAACGAGTTGGTGGCTTAGCTTGGGATCCCATTCGAAAGTCTGCTCTTTTTGAGTACGATACAGATTACATGAGCAATGGATTTAGCATTAGCCCCATTCAGATGCCATTTCAAAAAGGAGTCTATCAGTTCCAAGAACTAAGCGACTCGAAAACTTTCCAGGGTTTGCCTGGTGCTATCGCCGACAGCTTGCCTGAAAAATTTGGAAATAAAATATTGAATCAATATTTATCAAAGCAAGGGAAAACGATTTTTGATCTAAACCCAATTGAAAAACTTTGTTATGTGGGGAAAAGGGGAATGGGAGCTTTGGAATATGAACCTGACATTAATTTGTTTCTCACTCAAAAAAATACTCCTATTAAAATAGATGAACTAGTTGAAGTTGCAAATCAGGTTTTAAAAGACAAGAAGATCAAAAAGGCAACCCTGAATCAACTTGAAACGTTGATCAAAATCGGAACTAGTGCTGGTGGTGCAAAGGCAAAAGTAGTCATCGGGATACATAGAAAGACAGGAGAAGTCGTTTCGGGAGACGCAGATTTAGCTGATGATTATGATCATTGGATTTTGAAATTTGATTCGATTGAAAACGAAGAATTGGCAACCTCGAGTGAAATTGGACTCATCGAATACTGCTATAGTAAGTTGGCCTATGAAGCCGGAATCAGGATGATGGAATGTAAACTATTGCAAGACGAGAATCGAAATCACTTTATGACAAAACGTTTCGATCGAATAACGTTGAGTAAAAAAATCCATACTGTAACATTTGCAGGTTTAACTCATTTTGACCGCGATCCTCCTGGAAACGTAGGCTATGAAAACCTATTTCAAACAATTCGAAACATGGGCTTAAATCAAGATCGACTAAATGAAATGTATCGGCGAATGGTTTTTAATATTATTTTCCGTAATCAAGATGACCATGCAAAAAATCATGCATTCTTAATGTTTGGTGATGGAAGCTGGGATTTGTCTCCAGCCTATGATCTTTGCTTTAGCTTTAAGCCTGGGAATGCGTTTATCGAAACTCACCAGATGTCATGCAATGGAAAAAGAGACAATTTTGAAAGAGAAGATTTACTTTCGGCGGCAAGAATGGCCGATGTGAAAAAACCCAATGAAATCATTGGCGAGGTCTTACACGTGGCATCCCTATGGAAAAAGATATCGGCCCAAAACGGTTTGTCTAAAAAAGCCAGAGATTTTATATATAGCTGTTTTCGCTTGAAAATATAAGGGAATCGAACTACTGACACTCGCACTACTGAAATTCTGAAAAACAACTCTCCCTAAAAAACATTCCCTTCGCCAGGGAACTGTTTTTCGACCACTTCTTTATGATACGATTCCACAGCAGAGCGAATGATAGACGAAGCATACGAATATTTTTTCAAAAATTTGGGTGAAAACTCTTCATTCATTCCCAACATATCATACAAAACCAGAACTTGCCCAGATACATGCCTTCCCGCCCCAATTCCAATGGTAGGAACGGCTAAGGATTCGGTGATTTCCTTACCTAAATCTTCAGGCACCATTTCCAAAAGCACAGAAAAAGCGCCCGCTTCGGCAAGTTCTTTTGCCTTAAACACCATTCTGTCTCTAGATTCAGGCGTCTTACCTTGGACCCGGTAGCCCCCCAGAGTATGGAGGGACTGAGGAGTCAGTCCCAAATGACTCATCACAGGAATTCCAATTTGCGTTAGACGACGGGTGAGCTCAACAATCAAATCACTGTCCCCTTCAATTTTTACAGCATCGGCCCCAGACTCTTTCATCATTCGCCCCGCAGAGAGAATGCCTTCCTCCAAAGACACTTGGTACGACAAAAAAGGCAAATCAGCTAAAATGAATTTCCCAGGTGCTCCGCGCTTTACAGCCTTAGTATGGTAGATCATTTCGTCTAACGTAACTGGAAGTGTTGTTTCATGTCCTTGCACGACCATACCCAAAGAATCGCCAACAAGAAGGCAATCCACAGAAGTGGCAGATAGAATTTTTGCAAAACTGTAATCGTAGCAGGTTAAAAGAGAAATTGGCAATCCTACTTCTCTTTTTTTTGTAAATTCAAGAATTATATTTTTCATTCAGTGTCTCCTGAAAATGAGGGATAAGTTCAGTCTCGCCCATTTCTTCTAGCAGTTGTTTTACGAAAGGTCTAGTGACCAAGCTATGGTGTGGAAGCGTTAAGAACGCTGTCTCCATTACTATGCACTCATAGCTCAAAATATCTATATCGATTTCTCGTGGCCCCTTCCATGCCCTGTGTTGTCTTCCGAGCTTTGTTTCTATGGCTTGGAAAGTTTCAAGTAGATTGGGCAAGGTGAAGGAAGGAGAAACATGGATCTTTACAATTTGATTCAAAAAAGCAGATTGGTTTACGTTTTCCAACGGAGCGGTTTCAAGTACTCGCGACGAAGAAAGAATTTGGATTTCGGGCAATCGTTGGATTTCAAACAGAGCCTGCTCTAAAAAATGCTCCCTTGCCCCAATGTTCGAACCCAAAGAAAGATATGCGATATTTTCAAATTTCACTGGGAGCGAAACCTTGTTCGATAGTCCGAACACTTCAATTGAATTTCCTTAGTCATTTCGCTCAAACGCGAATAGATCCGGCCTTGTCCCTTGTCTTGCCATTCATGCAAAGAGTGATTGGAAGTGAGAAGAGTCAGTTTTTCCTGCTCATACCGGCTATCTATTAAATCGTACAGCTTTCGGTTGTTAAATTCTGTTTCTTTTTGTATCCCAAAATCATCAATGACCAAAACATCTACTTCTGCAAATTCTTTTTCAATCATCCGCTCTTGGCCATGTGTTTCACTGTCGGATTGGTACGTATCCTTAATTGCCGAAAGAAAGTCTTTGTTTACCTTTGCATATTTACATTTGACTTGGTATCGAAAGATCAATTCGTTTAAGATGACACAGGCGAGAAGAGTCTTTCCTGTTCCTGTCCCGCCCCAAAGATAAAAGCCGGATGGAACAAAGGACGGATCTAGAAACTTATGAACCAACTCGTTTGCCCAATCATGTGCCACAATAAAAGATAGATCGGGATCGGATTTAGAGTCCCCTAAATCAATTGTAGATAAAAACTGAAACCTGTAACGAGGCGGAATGTTTGCCGCCACCACCAACTGTTCTGCTTTGCGCAGAGAAAACCTAGCATCGTGGCAAACGCAAGGCAACATCTTGTTTTGGGAGCGATCATAGATCAAAAAGGGTGGTTCACCCTTCGCTTCGCATTTGTTACAGTCAGATCCCACGCAATGGCAGAGCGATAAAACCCCAGAACGAGATCCCCTTACATGCTCGACAAGGGTAAATCCAACCCCGCCACAAGCTTTGCACTGGGGGTTTCCATCTCGAATGGAACTGACTTCATTGAGGTTCATAAGCTGGTTTGCACTCTTATCAGTTGGACTGTCTTGTCAAGAAAGGTCAGTTTTGGGCAGAATTGACTGTTTATGTCTCATAAAAGGCAAAACCCACACTTTTTTTTTCTAAAATCTTCGAGTTTTTTTCCTTCGAATCAGGTTTATCTTGACTCTACGTTTTCCGATACTTTCCTTGAAGAAACAAAACCAAACCTTTCTTCAAATATTGGAAGAGACAAAAAAAGGGTCACATGATTATGAAGATTTTCAACTATCTCCTCGTTCTTCAGTTGGCTTTAGGCACTGGTGCATTACTTGCACAGGCTCCTAATGCGCAAGACGGCCAAGCGGCAAAAGACCAAGTAGATGAGCTACTCAAAGGCGAACTCGTGCCCGAGAACGACGATGCTGAACTCACCGAAGAACAAAAAAAGCGAAAGCAAACCGTTATGGAACACGAAGCACTTTGGAAGAACCCTGACTACAAGGGTTACAACAAGTCTTTCCAAGAACTCCACCAGCTTTCTAAAACCTTCGCAAACAACCAATTCCGATTGGCTCTTTCGAACTACCAATCTGGTATGAACACGATCATGAAAAATCGTGATTGGACAGAGCAGTACAGAAAAGAAGAAGCTGAGAAGAAACGATTGGATGAAAAATGGTACTGGCAACGAGTCGATCGCAAATCGAAAGAAGAGCGAGTCGTTTACAGAGAAAAATCCAAAGCAAAACAAGAAGCTTTGAACTACTTCTCCAAAGCAATCAATCATATGGATGAAATCAAGAACCCAGACCTTAGAGAGAGACCAGAATTCAAAAGACTTCTTTCTGACGTTTATCGTTCTTGGGTGTCGGTTGAGTATGACCTACAAAACCTCCCACAAGTTATCCCTATTCTTGAGCTTTACATCGAAATCGATGACAACGAAAAAGAATACCCTGCACACAAATACTTAGCTAGTGCTTACGCTTTTGAAGAAACTATGATCAAAAAGACAAAAGGTCCAGATGACATGCTTTTCAAATATCGTTACAAAAAGAACGTTCACCTCCTCAGAGCTACTGAATTGAAATATGGAAAAGACTCTCCTGAGTACAAACATATAGTAAACACAGTAAACAGAGATGAGGTTATTTCGGTAGCCCCTTAATCCTTTAAGGTCTCTTCCTAACCAAGAGAACCCAATCTGTTCAAAACAGGTTGGGTTTTTTTTTGCCTATTGGGGTTTCACCCACCTACAGAGTTTTCACAGGTTTCTGTAATAAGCGATACAATCCCAATGCATAGGCAAACCAGGTCAAAGCCAAGCTGACGATTAGCGCCATTCCAAACTTTTGGTACGGATAGATTGCCTTAAGCTCTAGCACTACTTCGTTCAAAGTAAAGTTTGCAACCAAGCTGTAAATCAGACCCATACCAAAGGAAAACAAACAGAGGAGAATTGCTTCTTTGCTGTAATAAGCGATTAAGAATTTACCATCAGCCCCAATCACTCGTAAAAGCTTAATCTCAGTCTTTCTTTCTTTTTGATTGCTATAAAGAGTTGTGAAGACGAGTAAAATTCCCGAAGCAAAAATGAATCCGGTCATAAGTTGCATCATCTCAGTAACTTTCGCTAAAATGCCTGTAAACGCCTGAACTGCTTTTTCGGTGTCGATGATGGTTAGATTGGGATTTTGTTTGACCAATGCCTTTTGAAACTGATATCGAGTTTCTCCTTCTTCGATCAACAAGGATGCCATATAAAAGCCAGGTGCCCTTTCCAAATCACCTTTTGAAAAAATAACTACAAAGTTCGGCTTCATGTCGGACCAATTGACTGAGCGCAGGTTGGTGATTGTTCCTTCGATCTCAACACCTTGTACGTTAAAGGTGAGAGTATCGCCAATATCTGCCTTTAAATAGCTTGCAAAATCTCTTTCGACTGAGATTTCATTTTTAGCATTGGTTTCCCACCACCTTCCAGAAGTAACTTTTTCGGTATCAAAGAGGGAATCACGATAAGAAAGAAAGTATTCTCGAGTACGGGCTGTAGCCTTCCAAGAACGATCTTGCACATTGGGAAGCGTATCCTCTTTTTTGATTCTCTCCCCATTGACTCGAGATAGGCGAGCACCAATGATTGGAGCATATAGTACGCGCTTTGCCGAGTATTGATCCATATACGGAAGAATCCCTGAAAGCTGATCTTTTCGAATGTCCATCAAAAACATATTGGGGCGACGCTCTTTCTCTCTAGCTCCACTGAGTTCCAAAAGACTTTCTTGCAAAACTAGAGCTAAACAAAGAATGAAAAGACTGGAACCAAGCCCCAAAACAGCTAGCCTAAGATTTCCTGACTTTCGAGTGATCTTTTTTAACAACAGTGACCACTCCTTGGAAACAAATCCTAAGGCTAAGAGCTTTTGCAAAACAATGCCAAGTCCTAGGTACAAAACATAGACCAAAACTGGAAGGCTTACAAGAATCACGGAGAAAACCAGTGCTTTGATCCAAGACTCTGTTTCAAAATACGCAATACCAAAGAACAACAGATAGATTAAGAAAAACGCAAAGGCTAGAAACAGTTTTTCCAAAGGAGGCAGATCCCGAGACTCGATTTCTTTTAAGGCATGTAAGGGCTTAACCTGAACAGTCTGTAGCAACGGATAAATGGAAATGCCTAAGGGAATCAAGATTCCTAAAATCATTCCCCACAGAGTAGAGGTAGCACTGATGCCAATGGGTAGCTTTCCTAGAAATTCTGAACCAAGCAGATCAGGAAGCCAGATCTGAATCTGTAATGCAAGCCCAAACCCTAGCGCCGTCCCTATACAAGAGAGGATAAAAATCTCCGACATAACAATGATAAGGTAGGTTGTAGGTTCTATTCCCAGGCATTTGAGGATGGCATTTTCATTTTTCTTTTCTTCGAGCCTTGCTCGAATTGCAGTAAAGATAGAAATAGCCCCTAGAAAAAAACCAGAAAGGGCAAGAATCACCATATAATCAAAGGTGTTTGTCAGAAATGTTTGAGACCCTGAGTTGACTTCTGTATTGTGATAGATTGTCAAATCTTCTTTGATTAGAGTTTCAAAGTTCTTTTCTTTCCATTCTTTGCTGTTTATACCGTCGTTAAATTTCAGATAGGTGGTATAACGAACCCGTGATCCTCTCTGAAGAAGCCCTGTGTTGTTTAGCCCTTCGGGCAATACTAAAGATGTGGGTGCCGTTCCCAAGAAAGAACCTACGGATCCAGGTTCTTTGTCTATCCAACCGATCAGCTGAAATCTCTTTTCGCCCAGAGAAAGCTTTTCTCCAATCTGAAGCTTGAGATTTTTTCCAAGGTTTCGATCGATTAGAATATCGTTCTTAGTGATTTTCTGTAAGGCATCAGACGGTTCCGTCACAAAACTTCCGTAAAAAGGGTATTCTTTCTCGATGCCTTTGACAAAAGAAAGTGAAGTCTCTCCTTTATCACTTTGGACCATGGAAAGGAATTGAACGGCATTTGCTTTTTTTGTTCCATCTGGAAGAACAGAATCCAAAGCCCGAACCGAATCAACGGTGGGGGCATGGGGTGATTGGACAGCAATGTCTGCTCCCATCAATTGTTTTGCTTCTGTTCGAATAGCAGAAGAAAGGTTTTCCTTGTAGGAATGGATTCCCATCACTGATCCCACTCCAAGGGCGATCGAAACAATAGTAAGGAAAGAGAACTCCCATTGAGAAAACAAATCCCGTCTTAAAAAGAGGCGAAGGAGGCGCAGATTCATTTGGATTTACGAGCCGTCTTTTTCACTGGTTTCGAAGGTAACTTTGCGATTTGCCCCGACTTTTTAGTATCTTTTGAGTCGTTTAGAATCATGCCGTCTCTCATTTCTAAGATTCTACCAGCAAGCTTAGCTACATCAGGATCATGGGTGACGAGAACCAATGTGGTTTTCTCTTCCCTATGTTTTTTTAGTAAAATTTCCATGACCATGCCACTATTCTTGGAATCCAGGTTTGCGGTCGGCTCATCTGCAAACAGAATTCGGGGAGAATTGATGAAAGATCTAGCAATAGCTATACGCTGTTCCTCTCCACCAGAGAGCTGTTTTGGAAAATGGTTGGCCCTATGCCCCATAGAAACAGAATCCAATACTTGTTTTGACTTTGTGGCGATCTGACTTTCAGAGTATCCAGGCATAAGATACAGAGGGATCCCTACATTTTCCAGAGCAGTCAGTCCTGGCAAAAGCTGAAAGTTCTGAAAAACAACTCCAATGCGCTCTCGTCTGAGCCTAGCCAATTCACTTTCCTTTGCTGTAGTTA
>JAIXRB010000130.1 GCA_027485405.1 Leptospiraceae bacterium
ATAAAGAACTTTTTTTTTTTTTTTTTCAAATTGAGACAACAAAGAAGCATAATCTAGAGCTAGAGCAGAAAATTGAGGAACGCACCCGAGAGCTTAAGAAATCGCGCAATGAAGTCGAGAAGCTGGCTGATTTCTCCCGGCGCATCAACGAAACCATTGACATCGAAGTCGTCCTTGATGAAATTCTAGAGTATTTCGAATCGGAATATAACCTGGAGAGCGTAGTCTTAAGCATTGTAGACAATGAAAGCAATGAACTGAAACCACTGCGTGCTCGCTACTTAAATGGAAGCAATGATCCTCGAAGTGAATTTGTGCATAATTTGCGCGTTCCTCTGACAAAGGAGAGTGGGACTTTGTTTCGTACCTACCAACGCCAAAAACCTGTTTATTTTCGGCATAAATTCGACAAATACCATTTTCCAAACGAATTGGATCGAATCATAGTAAGTGAACTACAATTGGAGGCGTTTGGAAATGTGCCACTCATCGTTCAGAACCAAACCATAGGAATTCTATGGGTCAATTTTGGATCTGAGCTTCCAGGCTCCGAAGTACGCCGATCCTTGGAAAGATTCTGCCAGCAAATTGCTGGGGCAGTATTCAATACAATTCTCCTTAATCGAGTGACTGTAGCTAGCAAAGAGATAGAGCAACTTTCAGACGTAACACGACGAGTAAACGAGGATGCCTCAAATACCGAAGCTGTTTTTAAATCGATTTTTGCATTTCTAGAGCAAATTTACGGAATTGACGCAATTCTCTTTTTGGCAGATGAGGATCGCAGATTTCTAATTCCAAACCAGTTTTCGGAAAGTGGGAGTAAGGAGGATCTTAGCTTATTGTATGACCTCAAATTACCAATCTCGGATGAGGGAGGTGCAATCGCCCGTACCTTTTTAAACAATCGTATGGACATATACAATAATTCACTCGGCGAGTTCGATACCGATTTCGATGAGCTCCTCTCAAGAAAGTTTAATGTGCTAAACTACGCACATATTCCGCTAAATGTCAAAGGGGAAGTGATCGGTGTATTAAGTGCAGCTGGTAAGGATCGGCGAATGCAGTTTACTGAGCAGCTTGCTAGAAAGATTGAACGATTTTGTACTCAGATAGCTGGAGCTGTGCAGGCTGCCTCGTTATTCGATCAGGTGAGGGATGCGCGCGAACGGGCAGAACGGATCGCAATAGAATTGACCGAGCTGAACGAGTTCAGTCGCGAAATGAATGCCTCCCTTGACCTCGATGAGATATTTGATCGTATATTTGGTTTTCTAACTAGGGGTACGGACATTGATACTATTTGGTTACAGCTTGTGGACCAGGCTCAGAATGAACTTTATACATATTGGGGCAAGCATCCGAATGAAGATTGGATAGGACTACGGCGAGACCAGCTATTGAGCGCAGAGGAGTTGGCGAGTCGAAGTAAGGGCTTTGCTTTCTTCTACAACCTGCGAGTTCCGCTGGACAGGAGAGGTGGCTCACTTGCTGAAACTTACAGGCGCAAAGTGCCCCTTTATATTCCAGATGTCTACAATGTCGGGAAGCGTCTCATTACAAATGCGCTAGACGGTGAAGAATATCCCATCACCGCTCTCGACTATCGCATCAACTCTATGGGCGAAATCAAATCCTTGCTCCAAACTCCATTGATCTTGGAAGACAAGGTGATCGGTATTCTGAACCTATCACGCTACCAGCACAAATTCATACTAACGCCTGGGATGATCGACCGCATACTAGCCGCGAGTGCGCAGATGACCGGAGCCTTGCACAATGCGATCTTGATGAAGCGAATTGATGAAGAAAGAGGGCGAGCGGAACAGGCTCGGGCCGAATCGGATCTTTTGCTTACAAATATACTTCCTCGAGAAACCGCCACTGAACTCAAAATGGAAGGCAAAGTCCAACCAAAATCGTATAACAGCGTTTCAGTCCTCTTCACAGATTTCGTAGGTTTTACAAAGTTCAGCCAATCGCTCACAGCAGATCGATTGGTTCAGGAACTCGATGGATGCTTCTCACAATTCGACGAAATCGTTCGTAGGCAGAACCTGGAAAAGCTAAAGACAATCGGCGATTCCTACATGTGTGCGGGCGGTTTGCCTCGTTCTAATCATACTCATGCTGTGGATGTTTGTCTTGCGGCTTTAGAAATACTTTCCTTTTGCATGCAGACTACTGCATTGAAGGCGTCTCAAGACGAAGAGTTCTGGAAAATTCGTATCGGCATTCACAGTGGACCCGTTACCGCTGGGGTTATCGGCAACACGAAATTCGCATATGATATTTGGGGCGATACAGTAAATACAGCCTCCCGAATGGAATCTTATGGAGTTGCTGATCGAATCAATCTTTCGACTGACACTTATGAAAAGGTGAAAGACTTTTTCACTTGCGAATACCGTGGATCAATCAATGTGAAAGGAAAAGGAGAAATGGAAATGTATTTTTTAGATCGCATACGTCCTGAACTTTCATTGGATAAGGATGGATTCCGACCCAATGGCACATTCGAGAAGTTAAGAGCTGAGCTTGAGGCTTCGACTTAAATTTAGTTAGGAGAAATTAATTTAATGAATAACATTCAGTAGGAAAATATTTCAGAAAGTTTAATGTACTAATTGAGCGTTCCTGTTAGAAGTTTATCTGACGTCCCAGTGAACTAAATAGCGAATCAAGAGATCTTTGTATGATGTTTTTTGACATCTGCGACTTTACGGCTTTCTCGGAAAAGCGCGATCCGGAAGAAATCGTTAATTATTTAAATTCTGTGTTTGAATTTATTATCGAAATTATCAACAAGCATGGCGGTATAATTAATAAGTTTCTAGGTGACGGATTTATGGCTGTCTTTGGAGCTCCTCTAAGTAGTAGGGAAGATGCACAGAACGCAGTAAATGCGAGTCTTGAAATTCTAAAAAAATTAGAAGACCTCGAATCAAAGAAATTGATTCTTTCTACAATAATAGGCATAGGACTTCACGCAGGTGTCGCCGTAACAGGCAATGTTGGATCTTCTCTCAGAAAGGAATATACTATCATTGGCGATGTAGTAAACCTAGCATCGAGAATAGAACAATTGAACAAACAGTTTAATTCTCAAATTTTGATGTCATCAGATGTGTATGTTCGTTTATCGCAAAAATTAGGCGAAGATTTAGGTGAGGTCAAGGTAAAAGGGCGCGAGGAACCCATAAAAATATTTAAACTGGCATAATTATGATTACTTTTTAGGAATTTTTTTTGCCATTGAGCAAAATCAAACGACATCTCGAGCATTTAGTCACGACTTTGTGAGCAACGATTTGATGATTAAAAATACTAAACCGAAGCAAATATAGATTTTTCTGCAGTTGAAATGTAAAAATAAATCTTATTTTGGATCAATGCGGTTAATTTTAGAGCCCTGTAACCCCAATCCAGCCATTAGACCTTTTTGTCCAAAAATGTAGGCATAAATGCCTGGATGTCCAGTGGTAGTCGAGACTGATCTTGCCCTTCCTTGGTCAATTATAACCACACTTGGTCCCAGACCAATTTCCCAACCTTGGCTATTTTCAAGATACAAAACTGAAATATCGTCCATAAAAAACAAAACATAGCTGAAGGATTGTACTCCCGCTTGCAGTCCGTAAGAGCCAGCCACGATGTTATAAACACCGTCTGCTTTACCGTCTTTAAAGAAAATACCATCGGTTCCGAATTGGGCACCGAACATAAATCCCGCCTTTAAAATGTTAGGAAAAACTAATATTTCTTTAGCCTGCTTAGCCAATTGTTCAGTTTCTTGATTTATAGCAAAAAGATTTAGCAAGGTCGCTCTGGATTCCCGAATGACTTCAGAGTCAGAGCTTAATGACTTTTTTTCTGTGGATTGACAAACTAAGAATATCGATAGTAATCCTGCAGGTAAAAAAAAACGAATAACCTTAAACATGTATCGTCCTTGTGGTTCCTTTAAAAAAAATGGTATAGGTTCATATGAGTATAGCTATCAACTTCAATTTTTGTCTAGAATGTTTTATACACGAATTGTATAAAACATTCTTAAAATGAATAAAATTAATAGTTTGGATTAAAGTTTGATGTCAGAAAGGTTTCAATTGCAGAATTTAATCATTTGATAATCTTTAAAAAAAGAAAATCAGCTAAGTATAAAATAATCGCATTATCAACGTATTATCATGAACAACATAAGTAAATGAAAGCCAAAGAATGTATTTTATTGTCTTTCTTTTTTCTAGGTGGAGATGTAATCATTGCTATGTTTGCTAACCTTGGAGTCCTAACTTATGCTTTCCAATGGATTCCGAGGCGAATTGATTTTATACTCCTTGGAACTACGGTGCTAGGAATTTATATTCTAGATAGGTCTTATGATTCTATGAAAGAACCTGAAATTGAGAGAACAGTTCGAGGCCAGTTTTATGAAAACAAAACAAAGTACTTAATTCCCGCTGGTTTTGCTATTCTTCTTTTTTCTTTCGTGTTAGCTTTGATTTCTTATGAACTAAAATTCTTATTGGGTGGCATTGCAATTGGAGTTTCCGTTTCGATATATCTACTGTTCCATTACTTTTTTAAGGGTTTGCTTTTTCCAAAGGAAGTATTAATCGCATTTCTTTACACGATCGCTGTTTCCTATCCTATTTATTTTTTTAGACCAATAGTGAACGAAACAGAAGTTCTTGTATATCTTCTATTTTTCCTTTCAATTTTGAGTGAGGTACTTTTGCTCTCTATTGAAGATATAGAGTGGGATATAAAACATGAACAGCCAACTATTACTAGTTGGTTAGGGAAAAATAAGACCAAACATGTAATTAAATTTTTACTTATAGTTGGATTTCTTCTATCCCTCTTACTCGCCTTTTCAGGGGACCGGCTCTTGAAAGTAGGCATTGGATATACTATTTACTTTCTACTCCTAGGACAAATTCCGAAAATATTCTCATGTGTTTCATTAGCGGTTCGAAAAGTGACATTGGAACTAAGTTATTTGCCATTTCTTATTTACTACTTTCTTTAAATCAGAACCAGATAAATAGATTCACTTTTAATACGACTGGCTTCCTATAATGGACATTGTGTCACGAATTTGGAGCAACCATTCTGGATTTGGGGGCTGGATCTTGGAAAAACCCTTACCATTTTCCTGAGTGGTTAAATGGACGAAAAAACTCTTTTTAATAAAAGTTGTCTGCATATACATATTGATGGTAGCCTTGACCTAAGTGATCACCAACGATATTGAAATAACATTCATCTCCCCCTCCGAAGGGCGTGATAATTAGTGGAGACGTGATGGTAATTTTTTGAATATTCCAACCGCTCGGCAAAGAAACATCTGTGGTCGGCGATCCACTTTCTGTGGCATGCATCACATATAAATTGCCCTTGCCATCTGACAATTGATAAATGCTATCCTCGAATTGCAGGGCTTGGCATTTCTTTATTGGTTTAATCGCTAGAAATCCGTTATCTGGTTTAAGTATATTGGTTCGGCAAGTTCAACTCTACGAACGGGCTGTCTAACGGAGATGAAGTGCAGCCATTTGTTATCTTTTTAACCTAGACAATCACCTGTTCACCTGCATGGCATTATCCAAGGCAATGGTAACAGGCTGGAGGAGTGTAGGCGATGGTGCGGTGTAACGCACGCCGGCAAATGGATTTGGTCCTGGACCTCCTGGATTATACAGAGCCCGGTATCCACCTGCCAGTCCCGGCATCTCTAAGAAGGTAATATTCCGAGCCGCCGCTTCATCTCCACTTAGAATGATGTCAATGTAATTATCCAGATCTTCTGAGTAGCAGTCATCATAAAAGACATTCGTTGAGTCAGATTTTAATCCCAAGTCAGACAGACCCAGAATTCGGAGCGAACCACCAGAAACAGTATAATCAATGCCAACTTTGTCCATGATTACCGTAGATCCGCTAGATCCCATAACCCGAAGACGAAAAAACTTTTCGAAATCGGTAGGACGAACTCCACGCACACCGTCGGGTGAAAAACCACCGGTAGTCAGCATTCGAAGCCGGAATTTAGCCGAAGTCCCATAGAGGGAAACCTCATCATTTGGTATCACACCCTGAGAAAGATTAGTAATAGTAACGCCCCCCTCCCCTTTGGGAGTCTGATTGACAAAGTTCAACTTGGCTCCGACCAGGGTTGGGCCACTAGCATAACCACTCTTATCTGTGGTCCATGACAATCCAACGGCAGATTTTTCGCCTGTGGGCCCGACTAACGTCACTGGTGTAGCAGTCTCAACAATATCGATCCGGACCGGAAACTCTGCGCCGGACTCTCCTGAAATTCCCCTGTTGCCAAATTGCCCAAAAACAACAATCACATTACGCTCATTTAATTCCCAGTTTGGAACCATTCCGGCAGCCTTAGGGAAAACCACCCGACCGGTATTGAGAGTAAATTTAAAAGCGGCCGGATCAACAGTGTCTGTCCTAACCGGCCAACTAAAAACAATTGGTAAGCCATCATCATAGGCAATGGTAGATCCAGGACTAATCTTGTACGCAAACGAAATAATAGAACTCAATGCCGCACTCGTGCGCTGACTAGGCGTCCGGCCAGCTTCACACTGAGGAGAAGAGTCCCAGGCACCACCAGCATCACGCACTGTTTGTTCATCAAGAGAGGGGAGACCAATGATTCCATCAAAACCCATTCCGGCAGACAATATTTTTGGCTCCGTTGACCAATAGTCGGCTGACTGAAGACGCCCGTCAAAAAGCTGGGAAAAATTATTGGATTGAATTATAGTCGGTATAAGCAGGAAAAGTGGGATTCCATTCGAATTCCCTGTGTCCTTTTTTTTAAAACAAGAAATGCACAGAGTTAAAACAAAGCCGATTGTTAATAATGAACGCATGAAATTAACCTTCGCACCCATGTGCCGCACAACGATTCGATTGCGACCAACAATCTCATTGTGCACATCTAAAAACAAAGTCACAAATCGACAATTATTTTATAAAAAATTTATTCGCCTTTAAGCCGACTAATTTCCTATAATGGGCATTGTGTCGCGCAGACGAAACAACCATCCTGAGAATGGTAGACCGGATCTTGGAAAAACCCGGACCTACTTCCTAAGTGGTAAATAAAAGATATACAAATAGAAATTCATTTTCAAAATTACGAGAAGATTAAAACAAGGATTTCATAGTATTCATCATTACTACCAATATGGATTTTTATACTTATAGTTTTTTACGCGATCATCATGAAAAACATTGGATCATCGATGGCCCCAATACCGTAGGTATGGGAGGCGTTTACTTATATGAAGGTCAATTATTTTTCTATTACGGTGATTGGAGTATGGAAGAGCCTGTGGTGAAAGACTGCTATACTATTGAAAGATTTTTAGCTACATTTGAAAACTCTGATGACGAGGGTATCAATGATATCAAAAAATCAATTTTGCATTTAAGATAACGATAACTTCAAAAAAAATAAAGTCGCAACTCGCGCCAGTCGGCTTCCTTTAATGGGCCTTGTGTCGTGCAGTCGGAACGACAAATCTGTAATTGGGGGCTAGATCTTGGAAAAACCCCTATCTAATTCCTATCAGTTGAAAATAAGTGACTACTTGAAAATGGACAAAAAAGAAAGACAAAAAGAAATACAAGTTTCATTTTAAATTTGGAATAGAACGGATGCATTTATTAGATAGGTTAAAGCTCATTGTAAAAAGGCAACCTACATCTAGGCAAATCTGACAAATTGCATTCGATGGGACAAAATTTTTTCAAAATACTTAAGAGGTAACGATGTAAAATTTTTATTGGCTTAAGTTTCTGAAACCGCAAAACAAAAAATTTGCACTGTATTTCTTTTTATTCAGAAAGGTCTGTGCTTAGAGTTTTTGCAATTGTATATGGCGTGGTTCCGATTGTAACAGTTCCGGCTACTGCACCACTTCGGGAAACTAATCTAGGACTCGTAATACTTCCACTTACCAAAGTATAAGTCATGACTCTGCTAGTAATCGTCGAAGCGAGGTCTAGAGTCATGCTATACGTTGTAGTTCTTCCTGCCGCTCCCACATAGGAAGCATTCAGAGTTCCTTTCACTGTTCCTTTGAAATTGCTCAGAGTTCTTCTGAGAGTTCCTGAGGTGCTAGTTCCAGAAGTTATTGCTGATACCATTGTTGTGGAACCTGAATCCGGAGTTTGCTGTGCAACTGTAATCGTACCACTAGTAAGAGTTAGGGAATCGGATATTTTACAACTTGTATAAGAAATAGTTCTAGTACCGTTAGTCATTGTGGTGGTTTTGTTGTAAAAATCAGTTCTACTTGTGACAGAAATATCTTGTGAACCAGAAAAAGTTATGGTTCCTCCACTAGGACAATCAAAAGTTTCGTCTGTTAGGGTGATCTTGCCATTACTAAACGTCACTGCACGAGCAGAATTTGTCGAGTTTGTAGAAACACCCATAGATCCACTTTCAGTAGAGTTTTCGCCAGTCAGACTTGCTCCATTGGCGAATAAATTTGCTACAATTTGACTTCCAGTGCCTGATCCGATTCCAGTGCTCCCTGAGAATAGAGTACTCAATATGTTTTGCCCGCTTATGAGCGAGAGCAGTAATAGGTCTTGGTTTATTCCAAGTGTTTTCTTTTCTTCAGGTTCTTGCTGGCAACCAGTGAATAAAACAAAAATCAAAGCAACGACAGTTAATTTCATTATTTAGAACTCCTTTACTTAATTAACCGTTAGAACAAAAAGAACTGCAAGAAATATTTTTTCCTCAGATTCTTCATTGAAACAATAAATCAATCAGTTTCCTGATCCTAACGGAAGGATATTCCTAAAATGGTTATGTCGTCTTGGATATTGACTCCGTCTAAAAACGACTCTAATTCCTGCATAAGATTCAGAATTCTTTTTTCCGGAAATATACCGCCTTCCTTTGATAAAATAGAATATAGTCTATCTTCACCAAATTCCTCTTTGTTCGAATTGAATTCCTCAAATGCACCATCTGTAAAAAGAAATAAATGATTCCCCCTCTCAAAATTGAATTCGATTTCATTATATGATAAATTTCTTTTTATTCCGATCATTTTTCCAGTTTTTGACAAGTGAAACATATTATCTTCTTTGACAAGGATGCAGGAAGGATGTCCTGCCGAAGTATACTTTAATTTACCTTCTTTTGTGTTTATATCGACTAAAATACATGTAAGATACGTCTTTAATGAACCATATCTGTTTTGGAAATCTTCATTAAACATCTGCATTATTTCATTCGTTGCAATTGGTAAATCTTTTATGTTATCATACAACCCTTTAATTGCCATTGTTATAAGAGCAGCTTGTACACCATGCCCTGTAGCATCTGATAAAAAGATTCTATAATTAAAGTCACTAATTTTGGTTATTGAGTAGTAATCACCGCCCACTTCAGACATTGGCTTATAAAAGGGGAATATATTAAGCTCTTCAGATAAATGAAAATCTGAGAGCAAAGTATTTATTTGAATTTTCTTTGCAACCAATAAATCTGCCTGAATTATTGCTAATGTTTTATTTAATTCAGAAGTTCTTTGTTTTACATTTTCCTCTAGGTCCTTACTGTAACTGATCTGAGAATCCAATAGTTCCTTTTGGATTTGGTTTTTTTCTTCTATCAGTTCTAATGAATTACTGACTCTAGTTCGAATTTGAAAAGCAACGAAACTTGAAATCAAACCGGCAAGGAATAAGAGACCCGCCTTAGACCTGTGAAGCGAAATGTTTGAAATGAAAATTCCGATCTCATTTTCAGATATTTCAGTTCTAAAATAGAATGCTAAGCTTAGATATTGTAGAAACGAAAGAATTCCTGCCAAAATACATATCTTTGGATCTAATTTTAATATACTTAAAGAAATGAATAGAAAATATACCAAACTTGGCGGTGTAAATAAAGAGAGAATGGAAAAATTGTATTCGATAGAGAATGTGAGAATAAGAATAGATGGAACTGTTATTTCTATTATCGTGCTTATATAATTCCAGTAAGAAGAGAATTTTATTTTACTTACTAGTGTTTGTTTAATCTTATATAAAAAAAAAAAAAAA
>JAIXRB010000161.1 GCA_027485405.1 Leptospiraceae bacterium
AGGCATCCAAACTTCCAGATCGTATGTTTTAGAAGAATTGCCCGAAATGTCTCTACTACAGAGCAAAAGAACTCGGTAAGGCAGACCTAGAGTTTGCAAAATCGATTCCGCGTCCTTCAACATTTTTTCATGTTGAGCTTCAGAGTCTTCCGGGGCACAGAACTTGACCAATTCTACTTTTTGAAATTGATGCACCCGAACCAATCCTCTCGTGTCTTTTCCGTAGCTCCCTGCCTCTCTTCGAAAGCAAGAGGTATGAGCACAGACTGAAATTGGTAGGTTCTTTTCGGGAATGATTTCATCTCGATAAAGGTTAGTTAGAGGAACTTCGGCAGTGGGGATTAAATTGAGCCCGTCTTTCTCTAAACGATAAAAATCTTCAGCAAATTTTGGCAACTGTCCCGTTGCCGTCATAGACTCATCGTTTACTAAAACGGGAACCCACATTTCCTTATAATCGTTTTGATTGGAATGAATGTCCAGCATCAGGTTTGACAAGGCACGCTCGAGTTTTGCACCGAGTCCCGCATAGGTATAAAATCTAGCACCCGATAACTTTACCCCTCTTTCGAAATCGAATATTCCTTGCGCCTCTCCAATTTCAAAATGAGTTTTTGGGGTAAATGAAAAACTAGGCTTAGTTCCCCAAGTTTTTACTTCTACATTGTCTACTTCAGAAAGACCAATGGGAACTGCAGGATCTAAAAGATTTGGAAAACTCAGGTTCAATTCATGAAGGGCCAACTCTTCCTGCTCAAGGGCTTCTTCGATTTTCTTAATCTCGTCTCCTACCTGTTTTACGGAAGCTGAAATCTCCGTAACATCCTTCCCTTGTCCTTTCAAAATTCCAATTTCTTTGCTGACTGAATTTCTTTTTTGACGCAAGGATTCAGCTTGGTTTCTAAGATCTCTTTGTTTGTCAGAGATTGATTTTAATTTCTCTTCAATACCAGGAATCTTCATTCCTCTCTTCTCTAAGGTCTCGGTCAACAGTGCTGGTTCTTGTAAAATTCGGTTGATATCAAGCATGGTGGTAAGCTTTCCTTTGTAAAAATTTTTCTGAATTCAAAAGAACTTGTTCTTGGACTTTGGTGTTAGGTTCTTTTCGAAGGGAGTAGAGTTTTTCTAAAACATATTGCACATAGGCGGGTTCGTTTCTCTTCCCTCTGTGAGGTGGAGGAGCTAGGAATGGTGCATCGGTCTCAACCAAAATTGATTCTAAAGGTAGGTCTCTCGCCGCTTCTTGGATGGCAGTTGCGTTTTTGAAAACCAGAATTCCAGAAAAGGAAATGTAATAGCCCAGTTCTACGAACTTTTTAGCTTTTTCAGAATCATATGTGAAGCAATGGATGACACCGAATGCCTTGGGGTGCTCTTTCAGAACTTCAAAAGTGTCCTCAAATCCATCTCTGGAATGAATGACCACGGGCAATTGATGCTCTTCTGAAAAACTTAGAAACTTTGAGAAAGTCTCTCTTTGGTAGTTTCGCGAATCGGCAGTATGGTAGAGATCTATCCCGATTTCCCCGATAGCGACAAATCTAGGATCTGCCAAATGCTCCGTGGCAAATTGTAGGATTTCCTCGGCTTTGGGAAATTCGTGAGTTTCCGTTGGATGGCATCCGATCGAGTAATTCACTTCGATTCCTTCAACTGGATTCTGTTTGCTTATGCTTTGGGCTCGCCTGGAACTTTCCAAATCAATACCAATTTGGAGCAATTTAGAGACTCCTGCCGCTTTAGCGTTCTGAAGAGCCAATTCGACTGGTAAACCTTCGGATTCTATGATATCTAAATGGCAATGTGTGTCGATGATAGGAATAGGCATTAGGAACAGGTTCTTTAATTTCAGTTGACTGAAAATGAAAATTCCAGGTAAAGTCAGGCAAGGTCGCGGATTGAATCTAAGTAGCACATTTTCCTCGGTTTGGCAGGAAATTCGAAGCACAACCCAAGCGGCGAAGCGGAATTTTAACCAAAAACTTCAAAACCTCAATCGAAAGGGAAGAGAAAGACTTACTATCATGGTCATTCCCCATTCGGAACGGAAATCCATTCACTTTGTCATTTCTTACAAAGCAATCAGCCTTTTTTTAGCTGGGATCGTTGTGCTTTTGCTCTTGAGTGCTGTCAATGTTTTGAACCACTCTGGCTCGGTTCACCAGCTTACCGAACTAAAATTAACAAACAAAGACTTCGTTCGACAATCTTCTAAAATGAGAGAAGAAGTTAACTCTCTTCACGATACAATTCAGTACTACTATCAAAAAATTGCGAACCTCTATATCAAACTAGGTGGAGATCCCGCAAAGGTTTCCAAAGGAATTGGGGGCTCAGACAGCCGAAATCTATTCGTTGCTTTTCAGGGAACTCCCCAAACAGACATTACTGCGGAATCCTTTCGAATCAAGGAAGACATCCATAACCTAAAAATCTCTTCTGAGTTATCTGACGAAATCGTCAAAATGATTAAAAAACGAAAGAGTATTATCAAAAACACTCCTTCGATTTGGCCTACTAAGGGTTATGTTCTATTTCCGTATGGTCAGTATTTATCTCCGCTCACTGGAAAAGAAGAGTTTAATAAAGGTTTAGACATTGGAGCGTTTCCTGGTGCAGAGGTGATAGCAACGGCTCCTGGCTTGGTTTACGATGCTGGATTTTCTCCTTCTACGGGATATTATATCAAAGTTTCACACAAATTTGGTTGGAAGACAATTTATAGCAGTTTGGATAGAGTTCGTGTGAAGAAAAATGAACGAGTGTCCAAAGGCGATATCATAGGTTATGTGGGAAAAACACCTGAAAATCCTGTTTACCACCTGCACTATGAGGTACACGTTGGAACACAAGCTCTTGACCCATTCTCATTTTTAAATCAGATACAAGAATAATGGCAAACGAACAGGAAGAAGAATTTGTAGTCAACAGTGTGATCGGAGAAGGAGCCGAATTCATCGGTGAGTTTCGATTCCCTGGTTTGATTCGAATCGATGGACGATTTCGAGGATTGATTGATACCCAAGGCAAAGTGCTGATCGGTAAAAGCGGAGTTGTTGATACAGACATTAAGGCAAGAATCGTTGTTGCCGGTGGCGAAGTGCAAGGAAACATCTATGCTTCTGAGAGAGTCACCCTGCTTTCGACATGTCGCTTAACTGGAGACATTGTAACTCCTAGGTTGATTGTGGAAGAGGGTGTGGTTTTTCACGGGAAGTGTACCATCAATCCGAACAAATCGAACCTATGAAGATCATTCCCAATCCTACTCCTTCCTCTAAAACACCGATTGTTAAAAACGCTAAAAAAGACCAAACCAAGGCTTCTCCTTCTTTTCTAAACCCAGAAACAGAAGGTCCTACTTCCTTTCTAGATATTCTTGAATCAATCGTTCCTTCCAACCAAGACTCTACTAAGCATTTAAATGAACTTTGGAGGGACCTTCCTGATCTAGAAAAGGCTCTTATCCAAAGCCAATCTAAAGAAAATTTAGAAAACTATAAAAAGCATATCAAAGAAATCGCCGAACTGATATTAAAAGACAATTACAAAGTTCAACAAGCACCTAGACGAAATCGAACCGATGAGAAAGACCTTCGTTATGTTAAAATAATTGATGAAAAATTGCATATCTTAGCTAGCACTATGTTTTCTTCTACAAATTCTGCTTTTGCTTTACTCCGACAATTCGAAGATATACGAGGTTTTTTAGTGGATCTAAAAGGCTAATGCGCGATCTACAAAGACCTACAAGTAAAAACTTTTCCGTTCTCTGGGAAACATTTCGTTTCTTAAAGCCATACAAATTTCAATTAACGATTTCCAGTTTGGCTCTGCTTCTGACAGCGGGATTTACTTTGAGTCTGGGACAGGGTTTGAGGATTCTTCTAGACAAAGGTTTTGCCGCCCGATCTAAAGAAGAACTTACCTATGCTTTAGCCATTATTGTATTTCTAGGTTTCTTTATGTCGATTGGAACTTTCTTTCGACATTACTATGTATCTTGGATAGGCGAAAGAGTTTCATCCGATATGAGAAATGCTGTGTTTTCTCATGTAATCTCTTTGCATCCGCATTTCTTTGAGATTAACACGCCAGGCGAAATTCAATCTCGAATCACAACTGACACATCACTCATTCAAAATGTGATTGGTTCATCGGCTTCTATTGCTCTTCGAAACCTACTTATGTTCATAGGTGGAGTGATCTTTCTTCTATTTACCAACTTTAAACTAACTTTTATAGTTATTTGTTCAGTCCCGCTCGTATTGTTTCCTATTTTCTTCTTTGGAAAGCGAGTTAGGAATCTAAGTCGGGACAGCCAAGATAAAATTGCAAGCGTTGGATCTTTTGTAAGTGAAGCATTGTTAAACATTAAGATTTTGCAGAGCTTTCACCAAGAAAAAGCATCAGAAACGCTGTTTGCTTCTCACGTTGAAAAAGCATTTGATGTGGCTGTCCACAGAATCAAGCAAAGAGCATTCCTAATCGCGACAGTCATTCTCATGATATTGGCCGGCATAAGCTTTATGCTTTGGATTGGCGGAATAGATGTCCTTGAAGGAAGAATCACGGGAGGGGAACTCATTGCCTTTGCATTCTATGCGATTATGGTTTCTAGTGCAGTGGGCGCAATCAGTGAAGTCATAGGGGATTTGCAAAGAGCGGCAGGAGCAACTGAAAGGTTAGTTGAGCTCTTGACTTCGGAATCCATCATCAAAGATCCAATCCATCCATTACAGATGCCTGAAAGACCGAAGGGTGAATTGATATTAAAAAATGTTTCGTTTCATTATCCTTCTAGACCCGATCAGTCCGCCTTGAGTGATGTATCCATTCACATAATTCCAGGTAAGACGACTGCGGTAGTTGGTCCGTCAGGAGCTGGCAAAAGCACCCTTTTTGAATTGATTTTGAGGTTTTACGATCCTGAATCAGGAGAGATCTACTTTGATGGAAACCTAATCACTTCATTGAGGTTAGAAGATTTGAGAAAGAACATAGGATATGTTCCCCAAGCTCCCACTCTCTTCTCTGGTACTTTGAGGGAAAACATTCTGTTTGGAAACCCCAAGGCTAGCAAAGAAAAATTGGATTTGGCGATAGAACAGTCCTATGTTTCTGAATTTATAGATCAACTTCCTCAAGGGTTGGATACAGACTTAGGTCACTTGGGTATACGGCTTTCTGGGGGACAAAAGCAAAGAATATCGATTGCAAGGGCTATAGTAAAAGATCCGTCACTATTGCTTTTGGATGAGGCTACTTCTGCTTTAGATTCAGAATCAGAAAGAATGGTGCAAACGGCACTCGAACAAGTGATGAAAAACAGAACAACTATCATTATTGCGCATAGACTTTCCACAATAGTCCGATCAGATCAAATTGTGGTGATGGATGGTGGCAAAGTTCTGCAAGTGGGAACGCATGACGAATTATTGAAGTCTTCTCAATTGTATGCGAACTTAGCAAGCTTATCGAAAGTGAATCGATAATCGATAACTTAGTCGACGGTGATCTTTCTCGTCGCTCTTTTGATGATCCATTGAGTGTTTTTATTCTTGGATTTACTCCATTTTTTAATTAAAGCAACGGCCGCAGATTTGTTTACCTTTAACCAATCCGTTAGATGATTTGCCACAGATTTTTTAACAAACATAATTTCATCTTCTTTGAGAATTTCTAAGATTTCAAATACTACTTTAGGCTTGTCATTGTATAGATCTAATTTGGTGGCCCAAGGAAGTTTGGGTCGCAAGCCCTCACTTGCTAGTCTTCTCAAGTGAAAGTTTTCAGACTTTGCCCAGGTGGTCATCCTTTGGAGTGATTTTTCAGGATACCTTCTAATAAAAGTTCTGATTGCGTATTCACCAGTATTTCTTTTGGTTATTTCTTCAATGGCATACATTGAAATTTCAAAGTGTTCGATTCCGTAAATTTCAATGAATTTACCAATAGGCATAATCCAATAAAACTCTTTGAACATACCTGTTTCACTTTGGTTTTCACCACCTAGAATAGAGATAAGAATAGCCGAAGACTCTTTAAAAGAACTAGGTAGAAATTTCGATAGCAGTTTTGCGTGCAGTTCTATTCTTTGCGTATAACTTAGAGTATCACAATTGTTCTTGATAGAGGCGATGTATTCTTTCTTGTTGAATTCTTTATAAACAGTAAGAATTTTATCGGACAACAATTTAGCTAAATTTGCTCCGAAATATTGTGTTATTCCTTTGTCAGCTTCCAGTTTTTAGGCTCCTTGGGATTTAAAATTTTGGCTGTAATTAAGTTTTTTATATAAAACAAAATCAAAGCCGCATTCTAGATACATTCATTTTTCTTGATTCTTCTCCTGATTATGAGGAAACCACAAAGGTCCTACTGCCAATAGCAAAACAAATACATTGATAATGGCATTTGAAGTATTTCCTGATGCAATAGATCCTGCACTATCTAAAAAAAACCAAGCCAGAATTCCGTACAAAACAGATTTTCTCACTTCCTCAGGAGCCTTATCATATACAAAAACTGAGAGAAACCAGATCATAATTCCCCAACCAAAAAGGAATCCTCCAGTCAAAGCGGACAAGAATCTTGTGTCAGGAGATTCAAATGTGGTGAATCCATCTATTGGCCAGCTCAGCAGATCTAATGTTAGTCTAGCTGGTTCAAGAGTTTCTTTCATGGTTCCTAAAAAGAATATAGGTCCAAAGGAACCTATTACAAAGGCAGTTATTTTTAAATAGAATTTGTGAAATTGCTTGGTCATTAGTAGTCTCCTAAAGAATTGATATTCATTCAATCAAGGTTTGGATATTAGGATTTCAAACTGAATAGGCTTATTTTACTAAAAACTCTGTACGGAGCCGTACAGAAAAATCAGTTTGCTATGCTTCGAATAAGAATTTTTAGATTCTCAAAATAATTGGTTAACCAATCTTTTTCTAGATTATCCATGTTTACTTGTAAAAAAAAGTTTTCTAATACTAAGCTGAAGAGTCCTTTCAATTGAGAATCCTCTAAATTTAATTTCAGATCCTCTTTCCAGACATTGATAAAAGGGATTGAAGATAAATTATCTATTTTACTAATTGCCTCCGAAAATTTAGGTCGCTCCCGATAAATTCGAATCTGTTTACTGAAGAGAATATCAATCCTATGATCAATGAGTATCTCGATTAAATCAGGATTTATCGACTTGGCGTGTAATTCCTTTGAAGCTATTAGTTG
>JAIXRB010000195.1 GCA_027485405.1 Leptospiraceae bacterium
TCTCGGAAAGGATCCTTGTTCTATAACGAAGTTATGTCGGTGGTAAAAAGGCTAGTTATCGTTTGATGCAAGGGGATTTTTAGTTTTAAAACTATTTCTTAACTTTAGAAATGAAATAAATCGAATCTACAAAAAAGGATTTATAATTCTGAATCCTTGGATCATTTGACCATGATTGAAGTCTTCTGAATACAAAATGTTAGCTTTTCCAATGACTGCGGCACTGAGAATCGAGCTGTCCCAAAAGGACAATTTGGATTTTTTTTGAATTTCAATGGCTTTTTCGAAAGTAGCCAAAGTATTTTCTATGATCGTCCATTCTTTATAAATCTCAATGATTTCTGAAATTTGCTCTATATTGACAAACTTCCTTAAATTAACATAAAATTCTTGTAATACTTGTATGCTGATTATCGGTGGCTGACTGCGGTCCCAAAGTTTTCTTACAAGTTCTTTGGCTATTCTTTGTTTTTTTGCTTCAGCCCTATCATGAGCATAAATCAGTATATTTGTATCAACGAACGGTCTTTCGATCATAGATAGCTTCTCGAGACAAAGGTTTACCGCCTAAGTTCAATCCTTTTTCTAAGTGTTTTAAAGCTTTCTGTTTAGCAATCTGATATTTGGTTCTTTTTGGCAATGCCTGTCCAGAAATCTCTTTCTCTAGTAGCTCAGTTACCCAGCCAGAAAGTGATTTGTTTGCCTCAACAGCTTTGAATCTGCAGGATTTCAAAATATTTTCATCAATTTTGAGAGTAATATTCTTCGTCATAAATAGCACTTTTCCACAAAAACACAGAAAGGCAAGAAATTTTTTAGATTGATGATTAGTCTTTACTTTCAGAGAGTCTTTCAGGAAGAACTATCTGCGCATATAGCAATATGTTCGTATCAACTACAGGTCGTATGATCAAAGATAACTTCTGGAGAGAATGGTTTGCCGTTACGGGTTAGATTTGTAGCGATAAAAAGGGGAACACTGATGCATGCTATTTCTCAATTATCGCTAAATTGGAGTTTGATACATGAAAAAGAGTAACAAATGTACATTAAAATTTATCTTTCTCTTTCTCGTTTTTGCCCTACCCTTAAAAGCAGACCCAATTTATTTAAAAAATCTCAAAATCTATTTTCGAGAAGGATTTGAAAAGCAATCTACTCATGAACTTTGGACAGAAAAGGACTCAGTTCCGATTGTAATAAACGAGGGTTACATACCGATTCCTATTCGCGAAAAGAATCTGTTTTTAAATCCTTTAAAAATTGAAAAGCAAATGTCTGAGTTTTCTGTTCAGATTCAGATTCCTCGTTCTCTTTTGAGCCAATACACCAATCCAGGGCTAAAAATCTATCAGATCGGAGAATTTTGGGAGGTTTTCCAAGATCAGTATGTTATCGAAAGCCATTTAACAACTGAACCCAATAAACGAAAAAATTTCATCTTTCCACTGATTGTAGAGCGAACCCAATCCGAAAGCCTTGGTTCTATCATTACAATCACTCTAAGGGTGAGGGGCAATTCTCTAACTACAAACTTTGGATTGATCTTCAATGAAGGAGATAAATTTGACGAATACTCCACTATTCAAATGGAGAACACTGAAATCTTTCCATTCATTTCGATTGGTTTTTTTCTGTTATCGGGTACGTATTTAATTTATCTTTACTATAGAATTCGACGAAACAAAGAAGTTCTTTTCTTCGGAGTTTTTCAAATCATATATTTTATCTTTACTTTGTCGCTCAGTAATTTTGCAAACATAAAATTTGGTAATTCTGATCTTTTGTTATATGTCAAAACTAACGCAGTTTATCTATCTTTTCTTTCGATTGTTTACTTTCATGACTATTATTTACTAAATAGAATCCAAAGAATATCGAAAATAGTCTCTGCGATTGTTTTTATCCTTCTTGCTTTTTACTTTTTCTTTCCAGATCGATTTCCTAACCTAGCTTCCATTTTGTTTATAATTGAAACTCCACATTTGTTTTTTTATTTGATTGTCATGGCTAAAATTTTGAAAAAAGGATACTTCAAAAATAAATTAAGAAAAACCCCTCTATCGAATTGGAAGTTTTTTTTGCATAATAGGGCAGGCGTTTTAAGTCTAGTTATCCTATTCGTTGCGTCAGCTATTTACTTTGAAACTGTCTTGGAATTGACTTTAAAAATCAAGACACCGATTGTAATTATCTCTACCATTCTTTACAGCCTTTTCATAGGATTTCTAATTATTCGTAGAATCGAAGATGCATTGATACAAAAAACGAAATTGCAGTTAAATTCTATTTTCGAAAAAAGACAGTTTGAATTAGACAAAATCCATGCTATACAAATGGAACGAAAACACACATTTGGCGACATTCACGATGAAACCAGTGCCGATTTGACTTTTATAAAACTAATGCTCCAGAAATACATAAAGGAAAGGCAGATTGCCGAAGAGCATGGAAAGGAAATTCTACAGCTCGTTAACCGGGTGATTCTTGGGATTCGGGAAAAGCTTCAATCCTTGGATGATGAAAAGAACGTATCAGAAGACCTAGTTACTGGAATTATGTTACTTTTGCTTCGAAAGTATCAATCTGTCGGAAAAATTGTAAATTGGGATACTAAGTATGTGGAAGAGAAGTCCTTTTCTTTCCCAACAAAAACAATAGTGAACCTGTGCCGTATCCTTCGAGAAGTGGCAAACAACGATGTTAAGTATGGATTGGGAGTGTCTTATTGGAAAATCCAACACAAAGAGAAATGGTTGATCTTTGAACTATCCGCCAAAACAGGTTATACGGTATCCAGAACCTCAAAAGGCTATGGAAACAAGAATATCCAGGACTTAGCCAAGGAAATGCGGGCGGAAGTCTCGGAGGAATTAAAGGAGGATTCATATTTATTTCGAATGAAATTGGTTGTTTGAGGGGAAAGTGTATGGGGATTGCAAAAATAATCATCGGAATCCAAGAATACTAACTAGACATAAAGTAAGAGGTCATTTGAAATGACCAAATGAAAACAATTTCAGCCTCCGAATTTAAAGCAAAATGCTTAAGCCTTATTGATAAGCCACCTGCCGAAGGAATTATCATTACCAAACGAGGAGAAAAAGTCGCGGTTCTTTATCCTTATGTAACTGCTGGGAAGGAATCCTACGGATTACTAAAAGGCAGGCTAAAAGTATCGGGAAACATTGAGTCGACGGGTATTTCGTGGAATGGTTAATTTAGATACTCATATCCTTATCTATTTTCTGCAAGGTTCCTTAACCAAACGGGAAAGGAAAGCGATAGGAGACTCTACTCTTTCCATTTCCGGGGTTGTCTTGTGGGAGTTGTATAAATTGAGTCAAATCGGAAGGATTGAATTAGAATGGGGCCAAGAGTTCATCCATTTTCTTAGGTCTTTGGTTATTCTCCCATTAGACGCTTCTGTATTCCTTTCTTTACACCAGCTAGATTTTCGTTCCGATCCTATTGATGAAATTATTGCGGCAACGAGCATTGCTCATTCAGTTCCTCTTCTAACACGTGATAAGAAAATGCTAGAATCAAAGGTAATTCCCCTAGCAGTTTGAGCAATGATTAATTGGTTTTAAACCTTAGATCTTCCAAGTCTTAAATCCTTCTCGGTTTGCCGCGAGACCTAATTCAATTTTAAGAGGAAGTAGGGCTGAACTGTCCCAAAAATTCATCGAGCGGAATCTCTTCTTTCCTATTTTCAGAATACCCTTTTTCCCAAGATCATGAAGCAAAGAAAAATCTGATTTGGATGTATGTTTAATCATTTCTATCTGAGCAACTGGTTCATCTCTATCATAGACAATAACGATTCACCCATATTTTATTTCTGAATTAAATCTTAAATCAAAAAGTGATATAGAACAATTGCTTAAGTTTGGTGGATTCCCAGATTCATTTCTCACTGGCTCTGAAAAAAAATATACCTATGGGACTATAGTTAATGTGAAACAGATGGCTCTCGATTTGAAAACTTCGTTGCCTCGCATTTGTTAAAGTATTGTCATTATTTAGAAGATTCACAAGGGTAAATCAAATTTTGAATTAAAAGAAACCCATCTAGATTATTAGCAATCTAGATGGGCAGTTCACGAGGAGAAATCACGATTTTTCAGGGACACAATCAAAGTTTCTCTTTGATTTAAGGCATTATAAACTGAAATCACAAAATGTCTATACTCAAAATTGAGTAAAATTGCGACTTCATGGAAATTAAGATTAAACAATCGTTAATTGAAATTAATTTGAAAACTATGCCCAAATCTATAATGGGTTGGATCCAAAAGGAAAGGATTTCTTTCATTTAAGAACCAAAGTCCAGCTACTACGTTTTTTCAATCGAAGAAATCCAATTTCGAATGATCATTTAGAGATTTAATTTTCGCGATCGCTGTATCGAGTCCCCCCTTTCTTGAAAATAACTCATCCAAAACTGAATTCGAATTGGTATGAAGGTAATTTTTTTAGGATTTTCCGATAATGAACAAACTTTTTTTGGGTTTTAGGTCAATATTACGTACTTTTAGTACACTTATACTCAATTTGGAGTATAGACAGACTCTGATCCATCGATTATAATCAAGCGATCAACTTGGTTAGAAACTTGTTTATCTTTGAAATTGTTCAAAGGAACAAGAGGGATTTTCATGCGAAACTACAAAAAGAACTTATTTTTAATTACTTTAGTAACTCTTAGCATTTTAAACTTTGAAAATTGTTCTTCGGCATCCGCAAAGCATGAATCAAGAGAAAAAATTCATGCCAATTTTTACAACAATCAGCTTGATTTAGCCGCCAAAAAACTGAAATCTGAGTACGATGAGGCATCAAACAAGGATGTCCTTTTGTATTTGATGGAAGCTGGGGTTGTTTTACACACCCAAGGGAATTACGAAAAAAGCAACAATGTGTTTAAAGAAGCGGCAAAGCTATCAGAAAGCATACCGTACAGCGTGTCTGGAGCCGCCGCATCTTTTGTATTAAGTGACAATTCTCAGAACTTTCAGGGGGAAAACTTTGAAAGAGTTATCATTTACTTTTACCTTGCTTTGAATTCTACTCTTTTGAGAGACTTTGAAGAAGCGAAAAGGCATTTAAGAAAACTAGATTATGAGCATAAACAATTCTATGCTCAATATTCAGAGGATAAACAGAATGGGATAGCTCGGTTTCTGGATGCTATTATATCAGAGCATTTACAAAAATATGAAGATTCTAGGGTTCAATATAAAAATCTAACAGCTTTAAAAGGAGATGTTGAAGAAATCCTAGAAAGTCATCACAGTTTCGCAGTGAAAACTAAGGACAGTGGGCTTCAAAAACAGATCGAGAAGAAGCTTGCAAAAAAAGAGTATGCCTTTAACAAAAAATTAGAACCAATTAAATTCAATCCGGAAATGGGAGAATTGATTATTCTGAACCAGGCAGGACGGGCGGCTCGAAAAGTTTCCAGAGGAAAGATCAAAGAATCTCAAGAATTTGAAGTTGCCTTAAGAGGAGCAATCGAAGTGGCAATGCGCTCGGAGAGTTCAGTAGGAGCAAATCTGACTGGAGTACTGTTGACTATTGGTGAAGCAGAAAACCCGATTCCGATTTTCAAACCATATGAATCTGACGATCAATTGGAACACGAAATTTATATAAATGATAAGCAAGTTTCTAAAACTTTTATACTAAACGATTACTCCAAGACAGCTACACAGACCTTTAACCAAAATTATGAAGCGATGGTTTCCAAGAATGTAGCCTCGCTTGCGACTAAGATCGTAGTCGCAACAGCCGCGGCATACGCCGCTGTCAATAACCCAGGTGCTAATCAATTGAAAGGAGAAGCCAAAGGAAGATTGTGTGGCCAAATTCCTGCACCTTTCAATAGTCTTTGTGAAATGTTGTTTGACAAAGCTGTAGATTCAGCCGCAGGTGCCGCGGCAGGAGGTATTGCAGGAGTAAGTATTGAACCTGACTTGCGATGCTGGGCCCTTCTTCCTTCTAACTTCCAAGCCAAAAGATTCTTTTTGGAAGAAGGAGAATATGTAGTAAAATTGAAAACCCCTGGTACTTCGAATGAATTCTCACAATCAGTGAGTATCAAGATTGAGAAAGGAAAGCCCTTTTTCTTGAATATGCGATCGATTAAAATTTAGGAAACGCAGAATATGAGTAAGAATTTTCTATACCAAACCGTTTCTTTTGCTCTGATACATTTGATAGTTATTAGTTCAATTGGACCTATATATGGAGAAGAGTCTTCAAAACCCTTTCCGACTATTTTTAATATTAAAAAGGATCCTAATCGCAAAAAAGATCCAGAGGAATTGGAAGCGAGTAAAGAAATGGAGTCCAGCGGACCTGTTGGATTGCCTGGAAAAGTAGCTCGAAATATTGTCTGGCCTGGTTGGGGTCAGGCAAAAGAGGAGGATTCTTGGAAAGGACGTATCTTTCCCTGGATTACACTGGGAGTTTCTGCTAACGCCTTATATGCCTTAGGTAGTTATGGCGCCGCACAAAACGATTACAAAGAGAATGCTCCTGATTTTGGAACAGCAATTTTATTTAGTACACTTACGCCTGGCTTTGTTCCCATTTATCAATTGCAATCAACTGAAGCAGGCAATAAGTTGTCAGAGTCGGCAACAAGACTAGAACAAGCAGGTCAAATTTACACTGCTTGGTGGATTATCTGTATGGCAGATCTTTTGATTTTCCATAAAGGAAGTGTGGCATATTCTCCAGCAAAGAAAGATAAGGAGTTCACATTGTTGTCCTCAGATAAGGGAAAACTTCAATTTGATGTTAGGTACCAGTCAGATGCAAGGCATCTCGGTATGGCAAATTCGAACCCTGCTACTCGGGAAGTTCGATACCAAGCGGAATGGGTATCAGAACCGGTACAATGGTAAATCCTATGAAAATAAAAAACTTCGTCTTTTTGAGTATTTTAACTTCCATTGTGTCTTGTACTGCCGAAGTCAACCGAAACGGTGCTTACGATTGGGGGAGTAGCCAATCCATCCTTTTCTATGAGCTTATTGATAAGCCAATCAAGGCGGCGGCAACCCAAGTAGCAAATACAGAAACCTTTTCCGCTGGCACAATCCCGACTGGCTGGACGGGAACTTGGGTAATTTCGAGCGATAGTTTCTATTGCGCTAGCATACCATGTCTAGCATCCCTTAGTTCTTCCCAAAGCAGTGCAATTTCTGTGACTCGGACGGTTAGAGCTGGAAAGATGACTTTTTTATGGCGCTCCAGTGCACAGTCGTCTTCAGATTCTTGTTCCTTTACGATTGATGGATCCAGCCCCGGGACTGGCAGTACTCTTGCTAGCTCCTTTCCTCCACTAACGTCAGCAAGCTTTACAATTTCTACGGCAGGCTCTAAAGTATTTCGATGGAATTATGCAAAGTCATCTAGCTCTTCGTTCTCTCAATGTTATATCGATACGATCGTTTTTCCATAATAAGGAATAGAAAGGATAGCAAATTATGAAATCAAATTATCAAATCAATATAGTCCGATCAGTGACTAAGAAGCCATCTCTTATACTGTCCTTTGTTTTCTGTTTTATGATCCAATGTTTTACTGGAGTAAAAAGCAATGAAATCGATGTGACAACCGGGTTTTTGTTGACGGGGGTATTGAATCCCCCTAGCGCGGCTACAAATACAAACACAAATGCAAATGCAAACACCAACACCAACACCAACACAAATTCGACCACTATAAATGCGACAGCGATTAGTTCTGGCAATGCCTATACTTGCGCCTTGCTTTCCACTGGAGTTATTCGGTGCTGGGGGAATAACGCTAGCGGTCAACTAGGTCTTGGAAATAATAACAACCAAAATAATGCCAGTACCGTATCGAATCTTGATTTAGGCACAAACGTTACAGCGATTAGCTCTGGCTATAACCAAACTTGCGCCTTACTTTCCACTGGAGTTGTTCGGTGCTGGGGGGCTAACGATAGCGGTCAACTAGGTCTTGGAAATAATAACAACCAAAATAATGCCAATACGGTAGCGAATCTCAATTTAGGAACAAACATTACAGCGATTAGTTCTGGCTCGGCCCATACTTGCGCCTTGCTTTCAACAGGTTCTGTTCGGTGCTGGGGGGAGAACAGTAGCGGTCAACTAGGTCTTGGAAATTTTAACAACCAAAATAATGCTAATACGGTAGCGAATCTCAATTTAGGCACAAACGTTACAGCGATTAGTTCTACTGGTTCCCGGACTTGCGCCTTACTTTCCACTGGAGTTGTTCGGTGCTGGGGGAATAGCAGTAGCGGTCAACTAGGTCTTGGCAATACTAACAACCAGAACAATGCTAATACAGTATCCAATCTCAATTTAGGCACAAACGTTACAGCGATTAGTTCTGACTCATCCAGCTTTTTAAATACTTGCGCCTTGCTTTCCACTGGAGTTGTTCGTTGCTGGGGGGAGAACGGAACCGGTGCACTAGGTCTTGGAAATAATAACACCCAAAATAATGCCAATACGGTCGCTAATCTCAATTTAGGCACAAATGTTACAGCGATTAGTTCTGGCTCATTAGGAGGTGCTGTAGCAGCCCATAGTTGCGCCTTGCTTTCCACTGGAGTTGTTCGGTGCTGGGGGAATAGCAGTAGCGGTCAACTAGGTCTTGGCAATACTAACAACCAGAACA